>NZ_CP120373.1:1537500-1682500 GCF_029892065.1 Sinorhizobium garamanticum
TGAGCAACGCGGCCGGGGTGCTTCTGGATCTCGACGGCTTCGATACGGTGGTGACCTCACTGATCGGCGGCGGCGCCAACGGAGGCGACATCAGCCTGGGCAGCGCCACGCTGACGATCAATAGTGTCGACAACCGCAGCTACGCCGGCGCGATCAGCGGCACCGGCAATCTGATCAAGAACGGCAACACCACACAGGCGCTCGTGGGCTGCGATAGTAGCTACACGGGCAGCACCGTGATCAATGCCGGTACGCTGCAAGTGGCCTGTCTGGAGGACGGCGGCGTCAACAGTTCGATCGGGGCTTCCACATCCGATCCCGCCAACCTGGTGCTCAACGGCGGCACTCTGAACTATGCCGGCAGCGGCGGCAGCACCGATCGCCAGTTTATATTGGGTGCCAGTGGCCGCACGCTGTCCTCCAGTGGCACGGGTCCCATTGCATTTGCCTATGCCGGTTCGGTCACGCTGGCAGGCATCGATGCGGCGCGAACCCTCACACTAACCGGCACCAACACCGGCACGAACATCTTCTCCGCGCAACTCGCCGACAACGGCACGGGCGCCACCTCGCTCACCAAGACCGGTACTGGTCTCTGGCGCCTGACCAACGACAACAGCACCTATACCGGCATCACCACCATCAGCGGCGGCATTCTCGAGATCGATCAGATGGCCGACGGCGGCTTGCCCAGCAGCATCGGCGCGTCCTCCAATGCCGCCGCCAATCTGGTGATCGGCAACGAATCGACCCTGCGCTATACTGGTGCCGGCGACACCACCGACCGCCAGTTCACCCTGGACACCGGCGTCACCTACATCGAATCTTCCGGCACGGGTCCGCTGGTCTTCAGCAATACGGGTCCCGTGACCCTGACCGGCACCGACACGCCCCGAACCATTGCGCTCGGCGGTACCAATACCGGTAACAACACCATGGGCGGCGCCATAGGGGACAATGGCACAGGCGCCACGACGCTCGCCAAGAACGACAGCGGCACCTGGGTGCTGACCGGCAACAATAGCTATTCCGGCAATACCGTCATCAATGACGGAAACCTCGTAATCGGCAATGGCGGCACGTCAGGTAATGCCGGCGTCGGCAACGTGATTGTAGATTCGCCGACCTCAACCCTGTCGCTCAACCGCAGCGACACCTTCACTTTTGACGGCACGCTGAGCGGGCCTGGAACCCTGGCACAGATCGGCGTGGGCGCCAGCGTGCTGACTTCGGCGAACAACGCCATCGGCGCCACGACCATCAGTGCGGGCACTCTGGAGGTGGCTGGAGGTCTCGAGGCACCCACCATCGCCATGACCGGGAGTTCCACCCTGACCGTTGGCGGCACGGTACAGGCTGCCGGTTCCACCCAGGTGGCGATCACCGGCGATGCCGGTAACAACACGATCAATATAAATCCCGGCGGCATTCTCAGGGCGTCGGGCGATCTGGGCGGCGGCAGCGATGTGGTGACCGTGGCGGGTCTGCTCAACACCGGCGCCGGCACGCTGGCGCTCGGCACCGGCGACGATACGCTGACCCTGAATGATGGAGCGAGCATCAGCGGCGGCGGGGTTGAAGCTCGTGCCGGCACGGACACTCTTGAGGTGAACAACGCTCAGTCCCTGACCCTCGACGGGGCAAGCGTCGGCGGCTTCGAGATCCTTACCAAGGACAACATCGGCACGCTGACGCTCACCGGCGACCATGGGTATGCCAATGGCACGACCATCTCCGACGGCACGCTGCAGATCGGCAATGGCGGTACCTCCGGTTCGCTCGAAAGCGACGTGCTCAACAACGGCAGGCTCGCCTTCAACCGCTCGGATACCTACAGCTTTACCGGCCTAGTCTCGGGCAACGGCTCGCTTGAGCAGATCGGTGGCGGCACCACCATTCTGACGGGTGACAACAGTTATTCCGGTCCCACCACCGTGCAATCGGGCAGGTTGTACATCAATGGCGACCAATCCGGCGCGACCGGGCCGACCTCAGTTGCAGGTGGCGCGACGCTCGGCGGAACGGGCACGGTCGGCGGCGATGTCGCCCTGGTCGCTGGCGCCGTCCTCGACCCCGGCAATCCGGGGTCGCTTCCTGGCACTTTAACCGTCGCTGGCAGTCTCACGCTCGATGACGGGGCGCTCGTCAACTACAGCTTCGGCCAGGCGAATGTCGTCGGCGGCGCCTTCAACGACCTGACCGTTGTGGGCGGAGACCTCGTGCTCGACGGCACGCTTAATATCACGGAAACGCCTGGGGGCGATTTCGGCCCGGGTCTCTACCGTATCTTCAGCTATGGCGGCACGCTCACGGACAACGGCCTCGATGTCACGTCCTCCGATCTCTACGTGCAGACCTCCGTCGCGAACCAGGTCAATCTGGTCGATACGAGCGGGAACCAACTCACCTTCTGGGATGGCGCTGCCGGTCCGGTGAACGACGGGGCCATCCAGGGTGGAAACGGGGTCTGGCGCCTTGCCGACAATGAACGCTGGACGACCGGCACAGGCGCCTACAACGCGCCCTACGCCAACAGCGCCTTCGCTGTGTTTACCGGTACGGGTGGCACGGTGATCATCGACAATGCGAATGGCCAGGTCGAAGCCTCAGGTATGCAGTTCGCGGCCGATGGCTATGTTATCGACGGAGAGCCCCTGACACTGGTCGGCGGTTCGTCGACCATCCGCGTCGGCGACGGCACGATCGACGGCGCCAACATGATGGCGACCATCGCTGCGGAACTCGCCGGCGCCTCCACGCTGGTCAAGACCGATCTGGGTACGCTGGTGCTTTCAGGCGCCAACACCTACACGGGCGGCACGAGGATAGAGACCGGCACGCTGCAGGTCTCAAGCGACGGCAACCTGGGCGACGCGGCCGGTGCAATCGCCTTCGACGGCGGCACGCTGCGGAACACCGCCTCTTTCGCGTCGGCACGCGCCGTCACGCTGGAGGACGAGGGCGGCACGTTTCAGACCGACGCCGACCTCATGCTTTCCGGCGTGATCGGCGGCACGGGTGCGCTTACCAAGACCGGCGGCGCCACGCTGACGCTTGCCGGCCTCAATACCTACGGGGGTGGCACCTTCATCGACGCGGGCGTGGTGTCGGTCTCGAGCGACACGAACCTTGGCGATGCGGCCGGTGCAATCACCTTCGATGGCGGCACGTTGCAGAACACTGCCGCTTTCGCCTCGGCGCGCGGCGTTACCATGGAAGACGGCGGCGGTACGTTCCAGACCGACGCGGATCTGCTTCTCTCCGGCGTGATCGATGGCACTGGTTCGCTGACCAAGACCGGGACTGGCACGCTGGCGCTCACGGGCGCGAACAGCTATGGCGGTGGCACGACGATCTCCGGTGGCACGCTGCAACTCGGGGACGGCGGTGCGTCGGGTTCGATCCGCGGTGACGTGCTCAACAATGGCACGCTCGCCTTCAACCGTTCAGGCACCTACACCTTCGCCGGCCTGATCTCGGGCAGCGGTTCGCTCGAGCAGATCGGTAGCGGCGCCACCATCCTGACCGGCAACAACACCTATTCAGGCCCGAGCACGGTGCAATCGGGAAGCCTGCTCATCAATGGCGACCAGTCCGGCGCGACGGGACTCACCACGGTTGCAAGCGGCGCCACGCTCGGCGGGATCGGTACGATTGGCGGCGGCGTGACGATAGCCGACGGCGGCATTCTCGATCCTGGCGATCTGGGCATCGTTCCCAGAACGCTCACCATCAATGGCGGTCTGGCACTCAGCACCGGTTCGAACCTCAATTACAATTTCGGCCAGGCGAATGTGGTCGGCGGAGCCTTCAACGACCTAACCGTGGTGGGCAGTGACCTTGAACTCGACGGCACGCTGAACGTGACCCAGTCTGCGGGCGGCAGTTTTATCCCGGGCATATACCGCATCATCAGCTACGAGGGCGCGCTCACCGACAACGGCCTCAGCCTCGGCGCCATGCCGTCCGGCGATTTCCTCGTGCAGACCTCGATCGACAAGCAGGTCAATCTGGTCAACGCGACGGGCGTGACGCTCAATTTCTGGGACGGGCCAGACGGCACCGCCAATGATGGCAGCATTCATGGTGGCGACGGCGTCTGGCGGCGCGCCGACAACGACCACTGGACCAACGACACGGGCCTGATCAACGCGCCCTATTCGAACGGCGCCTTCGCCGTGTTCGCGGGCCAGCCGGGAACCGTGACTATCGACAACGGCAACGGCCAGGTGGAAGCCCTCGGCATGCAATTCGCCGCCGACGGTTATGTGATCGATGGCGAGCCACTGACCCTGGTCGGCGGTTCATCCGTCATCCGCGTCGGCGACGGCACGCTCGACGGCACGAACATGGTGGCGACCATCGCTGCAGAGCTCGCCGGCTCATCCACGCTGGTCAAGGCCGATCTCGGCACATTGGTACTTTCCGGGGTCAATACCTACACCGGCGGAACGGTGATCGAGGAAGGCACGCTGCAGATCTCCGCTGACGAGAACCTGGGCGATGCTCCCGGAGGGATAACGCTCGATGGCGGCACGTTGCGTAACACGGCCTCTCTGGAGAGTGGCCGCAGCGTGACCCTGGCGAGCACCGGAACCTTTCTCATCGATGCTGGGACGAGCTTCACCCTCAACGGCACGCTCGATGGCCCCGGCGGCTTCACCAAGGCAGGGGGCGGCACGCTGCTCCTTGCCGGCGCCTCCTCCTATGATGGAACCACCACGGTGAACGGCGGCACGCTGCAGGCCGGATTGGCCGGCGCGTTCAGCCCGTCTTCGGCCTTTTCGGTTGGCGGCAATGGCACGCTCGATCTTGGCGGCTTCGACCAGACGGTGGCTTCACTGGCCAATGCCGGGACGGTGAAGCTGTCGGGTGCGCCGGGAACGACGTTGACGGTTGCGGGTAATTATGAGGGTCGTGGCGGGACGATCCTCCTGAACGCCGTGCTCGGCGGAGATGGCTCGGTGACCGACCGCCTCGTTGTGACCGGCGATAGCTCGGGCAGCACCGATCTGCACGTCGCCAATGTCGGCGGTGGCGGCGCACAAACCGTGGACGGCATCAAGGTCGTCGACGTCGGCGGCGCGTCAAGCGGCAGGTTTTCCCTTCATGGCGATTACATTTATGAAGGCGATCAAGCCGTTGTCGCTGGCGCCTATGCCTATCGGCTCTTCAAGGGCGGCGTGAGTACGCCGGCCGATGGCGACTGGTACTTACGCTCTGCCCTGGCAGACGATCCGAGCGATCCGCTCTATCAACCGGGTGTTCCGCTCTATGAGGCTTATGCCGGTTCTCTGCAGGCTTTCAACAGCCTCGGTACCTTGCAGCAGCGTGTCGGCAACAGGTCTTGGGTCGCCCGCGACGACGCGCGAGCGCAAGAGGACGGCACCGACGACTCCGACGGTATCTGGGGGCGGATCGAGGCGGCCCACGCCGACTTCGAGCCTAAGATATCAACCAGTGGCACCGACTATGATGCGACCACATGGAAACTCCAGGCAGGCATCGACGGTTTGCTCGACGAGGACGAATCTGGACGGTTGATCGCAGGTGCGTCCATCCATTATGGCAGCGTCTCCTCCAACGTCACGTCGGCCCATGGTATTGGCAGTATCGACACGACCGGTTACGGTCTTGGTGGCACGCTGACCTGGTACGGCAATACCGGCTTCTATCTCGACAGCCAGGCGCAGGCGACGTGGTACAATAGCGATCTCTACTCCGCCACCGCCGGGCAAGGCCTCGTCAACGATAATGACGGAACGGGCTACGCGCTCAGCATCGAAACCGGTCAGCGCATTGCGCTGGATGAGATCTGGGCGCTGACGCCGCAAGCCCAGCTCACCTATTCCTCGGTGCGGTACGATGACTTCACCGATCGCTTCAATGCCGACGTGTCGCTCGACAAGAGCTGGAGCCTTGTTGGCCGACTCGGCCTGGCCGTCGACCGCCAGACCGAGTGGCAGGATACGGAAGGTCGCACCGGTCGCTCGCATCTCTATGGAATCGCCAACCTCTATTACGACTTCGCCGACGGCTCTCGGGTCGACGTGGGAGGAACCCGCTTCACGAGCGAAAATGGCCCATGGCGAGGCGGCGTCGGCCTGGGCTGGTCGGTCAACTGGGCCGATGACAGATACTCGCTCTATGGCGAGGCGCTGGCGGATACCAGCCTGGAAAACTTCGGGGGCACCAACAGCGTGAGCGGCACCGTCGGTTTCAGGGTGCGGTGGTAGCCCGCCCAGGCTCGAGGCAGCCCAGGCCCCAGAGGCATGAACAGAGTTCCGAATGCAGCTGGATATCAGGTGGAGGGCCACTGCGACATTGCAGGCGCCGGATGGGTTTTACCGGCAGCGGGTCCAGCGACGGGGCATCGAGTGGCTTTCTCGATGATGCTTTGCCCATTGGGATATTGAGGCGCAATCTTGAGGGAAATGCGCGTCAGATAGGTTGCACTATGCCTGCGCTGCGAGGGTTTCGACCAGGCTCACAAAGCGCTTTCTAATTTTCGCGTCGCGAATTCGCTCGAAAGCCCTGTTCAGTGCTAGGCCATCTTCGCTGGACAGAAACCCGGTCAGCTCATTGTGCGGAATCGCCTTGGCGGACTCGCCGGGCTGACGACCGGGCATGCCGTCGAAAAAGTACGAGGGTGCCACTCCGAGCACCTTCGCGATCGCTTGCAGCCGGCTTGCTCCGACCCTATTGGTCCCGTTCTCGTACTTCTGCAGCTGCTGAAACGTAATTCCGAGCGCCTTGGCAAGGGTCACCTGGGTCATCTTGATCCAGAGTCGGCGCATGCGGATTCGGCGACCCACGTGAATGTCGATGGGATTGGGTTCTTTTCTTTCAGAGCTACGACTGAGCACGCGTTACTCCTATTGTCTTTGCTGATTTTCGGACCAATGCGTCGTCGGCCAGATACCGACCGATCAAGCGCTGTACGCAACGCCCTCCGTCGGCGCACGAGCATCCCTAAAACCGCAGCACGAGCCCCGGATCGGCCCCCGCTGAACGGCGTCGACCAACAGTTCCTGCCTGCTCCGATCAACTTTATCGTGAAGCTTCCCAGTCGGTTGCATACTGCTATAGTGCTCAACTTATGTCTTGCCTTTGCACGCCAACTTTGTCGCTGGGATGTTACATTCTGCACCCTTGATCAGGGTTGGGGCCTTGCTCGCGATGCTGTCGACGCAGAGGCGCGCTTTCGTCAGCGTCGGGAAGCAGCTCTGCGCAAAGCAGGAACGGACGAGCGATGAGGCTTGGGCGCAACATGCGCTTGACGATCGTGATGCTGTCTTCAGCTGTATTGAAAGAGAACCCAAGGGCAGCGGTGCACGCTGACGAGGAGATCGCCTGCGCAACTCGTCGTCTTCCTGACTTTCCTGAAAGCGTTCGCCCTGGGCGAATTGCCGGAACACGGGAGTTAGTTATCCCGCGTACGCCATAGGGAAACTGCAGGCCGCCAAGGGTCGTCTGTTCAAGCCTTAGAGCGCTTGCCCGAGCTTCTCGCCGGGGAAACGTCATACGCCATCGTCACCCGTCTCAGGCCTTGTCCGTCTGGAAGCGCGATGGCGCCACTCCCGTCCACCGTTTAAATGCGCGCGTGAAATGCGCAGAATCGCTGTAGCCCACCCTGAAGGCGATGTCTGTCATGCTGTGAACGCCTTCGCAGATCAACCGGATGGCTTCACTGCGGCGCGTCTCGTCGAGCAACTCTTCAAAATCGACGCCGCAAAACTTCAGGCGCCGCTGCAGGGTCCGAGCCGACATGCCAAGGCTTCTCGCTACGGTTGCTAGTCCAAGCTCATGACCATCGGACAGCCTTTCGCTGAGCATCTTCGCCGCCTCTATCGCCGAAGCCAGTGCCGCTGTCACCTTCGAGGGCCGATTTGTGGGGGTTTTGAGAGGAAGGTCGAGCAACTCCCGATCGAACTCGATCACATCGTAGTCGCATCCCGTTTCGATGTTCGGCCCCAAGCACTCCTCCAGAGCCTCGCTTCCACGCGTCCTCGAAGCGGTCAGCCGAACCTTTACTGCGGAGGGCTCACCCGCCAAAAGCGGCACCTTCCGCAGTACAGCGAGGCTGCCGAAGATGAAGTGCCGAGGATCGAACTCGCAATGATCAGCGAAGCGGAAGACAATTCGAGCGGTATCACCTTCCACCAAGAAGCGTATATCCGATCCGTGATGGATCGAGGCCACGTTGGATGCCGCGAGCACGCATGCATCAGCCACGTTCTCTGCCGCGAGAACCGACTGTCCCCATGGGCCGAGATCACGCAGTTCGGTCAAGCGCCCGACATGCGCGCCGGCGAATGGGTCTCCCAGAAGGGCTGCCACCTCGTTGGCCATGTGAAAGCATTGGGCGCGCGGAAGCCAGCCGTCGGCGTTCTGGAACACGTTTGGCGAGATGCCGAGGCGCGCGCAGAACTCGATGGCCGAAACATCGTGCTTGGCCAGATAGGGCGCCATCGGCAGGAAGGCCCTAACCCTGATGGAGGGTGCAAAATGTAACATCCGAGCAGCAAAGTTGGCGTGAAAAGGCAAGACGTGAGTTGAGCACTATAGCAGTATGCAACCGACTGGGAAGGGCTTTGCAGGAAGTTGATCGGAGCGGGCCGGAACTGCCCCCGTCTTCGGCGGCGAGCGCGAAGTCAAAGAAAAACGAGTCCTCTAGGTGAGCAAATGAACAGACCCATAATGAGCTGGCTTGGCACGGCCTGCCGCCCGTACACACTGATTGTGGCGGTCGCAGCCAGCGCGGCGGCGTGGCCGGTATCGGCGCGAGACGAGATCGATCCGGAGGCGGATCGGATCCTGGCTGCGATGAGCGAAAATCTCAAATCGATGCCCACCCTTAGTGTCGACTACGACGCAGATCAGGAAATCCTCACTCTGGGTGGCCAGAAGATTCAGTACAGCGCATCCGGCTCCATTGCGCTCGATCGCGCGAAGGGTTTCCGGATGAAGCGCATAGGCCCCTTTGCCCAGGCGGAAGTGATATTCGACGGCACCACGATATCGCTCCACGACCAGATCACAAACGCTTACGCACAACTGCAAAGTCCTGGCCGCAGCGTTGAAGAGGCGACAGAGGAGCTTCGCGCCACAACCGAACTTGATGCTCCGGGGGCGGACCTGCTCGCAAGCGACCCCTACGCCGTCCTCACCGATGGCGTCACGGAGGGAACCGTTGTCGGATCGGCCTTCGTCAACGGCGTCGAATGCGATCATCTCGCCTTCAGGACCGATATCGTCGACTGGCAAATCTGGATCAGCAAGGGCAGCAAGCCATTGCCGATTAAATACGTCATCACGACCAAATGGATGACCGGGGCGCCACAATACACGCTGCGGCTGAGCAACTGGAATTCGGACGGGATCGAGGCAGCGCAGTTTGAATTCGCGCCGCCAGCGGACGCGAACAAAGTTGAACACGTCCATGCCGATGTCACCGGCGAGCTTTCACTGGAGGCGGCGCAATGAAGAGGCGCAAGTTGAAAGTCCTTTCAGTCGCCATCGCCGGTATAGCCATGCTTGCGGCGGACAATCTCGTTTCCACGCCGTTCGGATCGTTCGTATCTGAGGCGCAGGCAGTCGTGGGGCGCCCGTTGACACCAGGAAGTGTCGCCGGGGTCGCCCGCCGGACCACGCGCCGAGTGATCCGCCGCTCGACGGTGTATGTCGCCACGCTGCCCGCGGGCTGCGTCAGCACCAGCGTCAACGGTGCCGTGGTGTGGCGCTGCGGCGGGGTCTACTACCAACCGTACGGTGGGCGTTACGTCGTCGTTTACATCGACTGAACCCAATGCGCTGCATCGCACGCAATTTTCCTAGGAACCAAGATCAGCGGGAAAATACAACGTGTTAGTCGGTCCATCGGCCACCCTGAGCGACCATCCCAATAGGCTGTTTGCGAGGTCCATGTGGCATCAAATGGCAAGCGACGCGCTTGCGCTTGCTGTAACGCTATAACCAGGCGTTGCAAACGTATTGTCGCCATGGGGTCAAGGGGGAAGCGTGACGTTGGAATCGGCTCACGGAACCGTCGTTGCCGGGCGTGTGCGCGCCGGCATGATCTTCATAGAGGGCGGAACCTTCTCGATGGGGTCCGACGGACACTATCCCGAAGAGGGGCCGGTGCATCGCGCGAGCGTCGATGGCTTTCATATCGATGAAGCGCCTGTGACGAATGCCGAGTTTTCGGAGTTTATTGCGGCGACCGGCTATCGCACATTCGCGGAGTCTCCTCCTGATCCACGGGACTATCCCGGCATTTTGCCAGAGATGCTGTACGCCGGTTCACTGGTATTTCATCAGCCGAACGGGGCTATTGACCTGCAAGACTGGACTCAATGGTGGTCCTTTCTGAAGGGGGCCTGCTGGCGTCAGCCATGCGGCCCCGGAAGCAACATCAAAGGGCTGGATGACCATCCGGTCGTTCATGTTTCCTATCACGACGCGCTCGCGTACGCCCGGTGGAGCGGAAAGGATCTTCCAACCGAGGCAGAGTGGGAATTTGCTGCGAGAGGCGGCCTCGAGGGCGCCGAATATGCCTGGGGTTCAGAATTCACTCCCGCCGGACGCCATCTGGCCAATACCTGGCAGGGGGCCTTCCCGACTGTCAATGACGTTGAGGACGGCTTTTCGCGCACCTCTCCGGTCAAAGCCTTTCCGCCGAACGGATACGGCTTGTACGACATGATCGGCAACGTTTGGGAGTGGACGTCCGACTGGTTTTCGTCGCGGCACGAGGCAGACGCCTCGAAGGCGTGCTGTATTCCCAGAAATCCTCGCGGCGGACGCGAAGCCGACAGCTATGATCCCTGCCAGCCCGAGATAAGAATTCCGCGCAAGGTCTTGAAGGGCGGATCCCATCTTTGTGCGCCCAATTACTGCCGCCGCTACCGTCCCGCGGCGCGGCATGCCGAGGCGATCGACACGTCGACGTGTCACGTAGGTTTCAGATGTGTTGTCAGACCAGGAGAGTTGTATGAAGTCACCTAAGCACGCGAGAACACGTTGGTTGGGAGTAAGCACGGCACTCCTCCTTTTGAGCGCCCCCGCAATGGCTCAGGAATCGCTGCCTTTTCCGCCAAAGCCCTCAGGGAGCAAGGCCGGCCCGACGATAGCCCAGTCCACTTACAGCCCGTTGCCTGCGCAGCCGCGCCTTCCTGCGAATGCTCCGAACATTGTCGTCATCATGCTCGATGACGTCGGCCCGGCGTTGCCGGACACCTTCGGCGGCGTGATCGAAACGCCGACATTGAGCCGTCTTGCGGAAGACGGAGTGTCCTACAATCGCTTCCACAATGCCGCCATGTGCTCCCCCTCGCGGGCGGCATTGCTGACGGGGCGCAACCATCATCGCGTCGGGAACGGCCAGATCGCCGAGTTGGCAAACGACTGGGACGGATACACCGGCAGAATACCACGCACCTCCGCAACCGCCGCGAAAGTCCTTGGCTATTACGGCTACGCGACCGCAGCCTTCGGCAAATGGCACAATACCCCGGCCAATGAAACGACCGCCGTCGGGCCGTACACGGACTGGCCCGCTGGCGAAGGAATCGGGTTCGATTATTTCTACGGTTTTCTTGCCGGGGAATCCTCGCAGTGGGAGCCCGCCGTCGTCGAAAACACCGTTCGTGTCGACCCGTCTCACGGGAAGGAAGGCTACCACTTCACCGAGGACATGACCGACAAGGCGGTGTCGTGGATGAAGCAGGTGCACGCGCTGACGCCGGACCGGCCCTTCTTCATGTACTGGGCGCCCGGCGCCGCACATGGTCCGCACCACATCTTCAAGGAATGGGCGGACAAGTACAAAGGCAAATTCGATGACGGCTGGGATGCCATGCGAGAACGCATCTATGCCCGCCAAAAACAACTCGGATGGATACCGGAGAACACGGAACTAACGCCCCGTCCGGATACGCTTGCGGGATGGAAGGACATTCCAGAAGACGAGAAGCCGTTCCAGCGCCGACTTATGGAGGTCTTTGCAGGGTATACCGAACATGCGGACACTCAGGCGGGGCGGCTGCTCGAGGCCCTCGATGAACTGGGAATTCGCGACAATACCCTCATCTTCTACGTCTGGGGCGACAACGGGTCCAGTGCGGAGGGCCAGAACGGCACGATCAGCGAGCTTCTGGCGCAGAACGGCATCGCTACGGAGATCAAGGATCATATTCGCGCGATGAATGACCTGGGCGGGATGGATGTTCTCGGATCGCCCAAGGCCGACAACATGTATCATGCCGGCTGGGCATGGGCCGGTTCGACGCCGCATCGATCGACCAAGCTGGTTGCTGCCCATTTCGGCGGAACGCGTACGCCGCTCGTGGTCTCCTGGCCGAGCAGAATCAAGCCGGACAAGAAACCGCGCTCCCAGTTTCATCATCTCAACGACATCGTGCCCACGATCTATGACGTTCTGGACATTCAGCCGCCGAAGCTCGTGGACGGCATCACCCAGGACCCGCTCGATGGTGTCAGCATGACCTACACCTTCGACTCTCCCGAGGCTTCGGGGCAAAAGAAGGAGCAGTACTTCGAGATCATGGGCAGCCGTGCCATTTATCAGGACGAGTGGATCGCATCCGTCTTCGGGCCCCGTACACCATGGACTCCCGGCCTTGATCCCGCCATCTTCAAATGGTCGCCGGACAATGACGTATGGGAACTCCACGATCTCAGCGCGGACTACTCCCAGGCGAAGGACGTCGCCGCCGAGCATCCCGAAAAAGTCGAAGAGCTCAAGAAGGCGTTTGGCGGGCAGGCTGAGGCCAACAAGGTGTTCCCTGTCGGGGGAGGCTTATGGTCTGCCGTCTTTCATCCGGAAGATGCGCCGTCCAATCCGGCGACCGAGTTCCAGTTCACGCAAGACGTCGTGGGGGTTCCTGAGTTCACGGCGCCGAAAGTTGGAGCGCGCAGCAATCTTGTGACCGTTGAGGCGGAATTGAAGCCGGACTCGGAGGGCGTGCTCTACGCATTGGGTGCCTTTTCGGGCGGTGTCGCTTTGTGGGTCGAGAACGGTAAGCTCACCTACGAGTACAATCTGTTCGAGATCGAGCGGACACGTCTCGAATCCTCCGAACCGTTGCCGAGCGGCAAGGTCAACATAGAGGTCGAAACGCGCAAGGCCGGCAGCAAGCACGGCGCACCGCTCGACGTCGTTATCCGCATTGATGGCAAAGAGGTGGCGAAGGGACGCGTGCCGCGCTCCGCTCCGCTCGCATTTACTGCCAATGACGCCTTCGACGTGGGCAGAGACAGCTACTCTCCAGTCTCCCTCGCATACTTTGATCGCAAGCCGTTCGCGTTCAACGGCAAGATACAACATCTGAAGGTCGAGTATTTGAAGTGATCGCTCGATGCTGAGAGCCTTGGAGCGGCGAACTCTTCGATCGCCGCTCTTCTTTCTACCGGCGTGCATACGGTGTTTAACTGGAGTGATTGAATTGACGCGGCACCTTACTCGGAACGCCAAAGGCGGCGCACCATCATGGCCACTTTTGCAGTGCGTCGCCTTGGGTCTGACGCTGCTCTCTGCATGCGCGGGCCGTCCGACGGGGGTGCTCCAGCCGGTAGCGGCCAATCCGTCGGCCGCTCAAGTCGAGATGCTGGTCACGACAACCCGAAGCCGGGCGGAAAAACCGGGCGAGATGTTCAGCGGCGAGCGCGCGCTCAGCCCGACATTCGCGGAAATTACAGTGTCGATCCCGCCTGATACTGTCCGTAAGGCCGGTGAAGTCGCTTGGCCGCGCAAGCTGCCGCCGAATCCCGAGACGGATTTCGCAACATTGCAGGCGGCGGAAGTCGACCGCGATGCGGCCGAGAAATGGTTGAGCAGTCATGTGCGCAAGAGCCCGGACGGCAGTGTCCTCGTCTTTATCCACGGGTTCAACAACCACTTCGAGGATGCAGTCTTCCGCTTCGCGCAGATCATCCACGACTCGGGCGCGCGCAGCGTGCCGGTGCTCGCGACGTGGCCTTCGCGCGGAAGTCTGCTGGCCTATGGCTACGATCGCGAAAGCACCAACTACACCCGCAACGCCGTGGAACGCTTGTTCCAGTATCTGGCGCGTGACCCCGAGGTTAAGGAAGTATCGATCCTGGCCCATTCGATGGGCAATTGGCTGGCGCTGGAATCTTTGCGCCAGATGGCCATTCGCAACGACGGGCTGCCGGCAAAGTTCAAGAACGTCATGTTGGCGGCACCGGACGTAGACGTAGACGTCTTCGGTTCGCAAATCGCCGACATGGGCAAGCAACGGCCGCGCTTCACGCTCTTCGTCTCCCGCGATGACCGTGCGCTCGCCGTTTCTCGTCGCGTCTGGGGAAATGTCTCCCGGTTGGGAGCGATCGATCCGGAGCAGTCGCCCTACAAGGAGGAACTGGCGGCGAACGGGATCACCGTCGTCGATCTCACGAAAATCAAGGCAGGCGACAATCTGCACCACACCAAGTTCGCGGAGTCGCCCGAGATCGTACAACTGATTGGTAGTCGCCTTTCCAGCGGCCAAACCTTGACCGACAGTCGCCTGGGGCTTGG
Organism: Sinorhizobium garamanticum; assembly: GCF_029892065.1. Taxonomy (NCBI): domain Bacteria; kingdom Pseudomonadati; phylum Pseudomonadota; class Alphaproteobacteria; order Hyphomicrobiales; family Rhizobiaceae; genus Sinorhizobium; species Sinorhizobium garamanticum. The sequence continues at coordinate 1,552,061 of NZ_CP120373.1, forward strand.
CGACCATATCGTGGCGGCGACCGCCGGGGCCGCCCACACCGTCGGAACCGCCGCGGGACTGGTCGTTGCTGCGCCGGCCGTGATCGTCGATCAGAACACGCGGCAGAATTACGCCCACCACGTCGAGACACTCGTCGGACCATCCGGCGGGGCGAGATCAAACAAAGCCGATAGCGAGTGCGGGAAGGAAAGCCGGACGAGGTCTGGAAGCTGCAACCCGTAGCCGCGCTGACAACGGCATCCGGAGTACACGTGATCAAGCCGCGGACCTCAGCCCGGGGTTGAACGAAGACCTACAACAGAGCTTGGTCGCAACCGCGACCGTCAGAGAGAGAGATATCATGAAGATTTGCGTCGTTCGCGCTCTAGCGGCAATCGGAACTTGCCTCGTTGCCGGGACGGTCAAGGCCGCGGACATCTATTCCCCAATGACGCCGGAGCTTCAGCAGACCACCGAAAGCGGATGGACCTTTTCCTTCGCCCCCTATTTCTGGGCGGCCGGATTGTCGGGCGACGTTGCGCAGTTCGGGCTGCCGGCGGTGGATGTCGATGCCAGCTTCAGCGACATCTTCGACAACCTCGAGTTCGGTGCGATGGCGATAGGCGAAGCCCGCAACGGTCCGTACAGCATCTTCGCTGACGTGATGTATACGAAGATTTCGGGGCAGGCTGACACACCTAGAGGTGTTTTCGCGACGGACGTCGAGCTCACTTCCGAAACATTCGCCGGGCTGCTCGGTGCGGGATACTCCGTCTTCGAGATCGGGACAGCGCGGTTGGACGTGGTGGCCGGCCTGCGCATATGGTCCGTCGAAAGCGAGCTTTCCTTCCACGGCGGGCTTCTCGATGGACGCTCCAGAAGCGATGACGCGACCTGGGTAGACGGTCTGGCCGGCTTTCGCGGAACCTATTCGCTCACACCCGAAATCTACCTGACAGGGTGGGGGCTCATCGGTGCCGGTGGCGCCGATCTCGACTGGGACGTCGCCACGGCGATCGGCTACCGGTTCAGTGACATGATTTCGGCGGTCGCCGGCTACCGCGCACTGGGGGTGGACTATAGCAACGACGGTTTCGTGTTCGACGCTGTACAGCAGGGGCCGATTCTGGGGCTCGTGCTGCGGTTTTAAGGATGCGCCGACGAAGAGCGTGTCTATGAGATCGCGTAATGTGTCATCGGGAACGGCGCGCCCCCCAACAGATTTCACCCAATGGCCAAACCCGTCTCCGACCTGGCGATCGCGCCCCCTGCCGAGATAGCTGCCCTGTTCTGCGCCAAAGCGTTAGCTGCCCAGGGCGCCCAAAGCTCCGCAGGCGGTAGCCAGAACCAGCCTCCCGCCTCATCTCCAATGACTTCGGACTTGCCTGCGGCGGCGGTTGCCGCTGTCAGTAGGCAGATCCACGCTGCCCGTTTTTCATGGTCTCGTTCGATTGTGACCTTCTGTAGCAGTGCCTCGTTGTTCCAGCCGATGGCGCGAAGAAGTCTGTCGAAGACGCGGCTTTCAACCGCGTGGTCGTATAGCCAGTCAAACTTCCTGCGCTTCGCCGCCCTGGACATGGCAAAACGCTCATCCTTAAGAAGAACGCCGAGAAAGGCGTTGGGGAACGCTTCGATGATTGCGGCACCGGGGATGACGGATTTGCCGATCATCGGCGCTGCCGCAAGGTGCCTGACCTGCGCCGCAGTCTCGGCCGCGGCCTTTCTCAGGGCGAGGCCATGGCCGTGGTGGCTAAGTCCCGGCTTGCAACGCGCATGGAACGCCCCGCGGATAAAGAGGCGCTCGCAGGAGCGGTCGAGTTCGTCGGGTGCGTCGGGCGGCATCAACGGGCCATCGATGGCGATAATCGAAAATGTCGTTGATTCTGGAATGTGGCGCTGTCGACGGTCCCAATCGCTGTGCGTCCGAGCGCAGCCGAGGTTCCCGTCGACGCACCACGCAATCCCCGTGGTTGGTCGCGACAGCGAGTATCCAACGTCGATGCCGAGCAGTTTGTCGAAGCGTGTTTCTTTCAACGTCGCAATTCCCACGGCAGAAAGCTGCTCCTTCGCCGCAAAATCACACCCATGGCCTCATCCTCGTGCGTTCGTGCGCAGCCACGCCTCCAATGCGGCGATCACCGCCAATCTGAGGCTAGCGCCACGGGCAAGCGCGTGGGCGAGGGAGTGGTCGCCGGGAGGAAACCCGATTTCCTGCATCACGTCGTCCGGCTTCAACCGGCGTCGGGCCATGATCGCCTTGATCTCCGCGATCGCGGAGGGCAGCAGATAGCGGCCGCTCGCAATCGGCGCCTCCACGGCACTGGCAGACGGCGAGGGGGTGGAGGAATGCGCGGCCGTCGTCGATCGCGCGCCCCTAGCCGTAAGCCAGCTCAAAAAGGCGTCCCGCTCGTTATCGGTCGCCTTCGCCCAGGAATTCTTGAGCTTATCCAGTCGGGTGCGCTCGGGCTTTATGCCGGCGATGACGAGGGCCTTGCGCAAGGACGGGATCTTGCCGGCGAGAAGAGCGCCATGGACATCAGGGAACTCGGATCTGAGCTGCTGCAGATCGTGTGTATCGTCGAGTTTCTTCTTCGTCATCCTCACATCCGCCGTTGAAATTCCGCGATCCACTATCGTGCCTGCACGGCAAGGGCGAGCAAAAAGGTACCCGCAGCAGCGGACAGCGACTTGCGCTGCCCCTTAAGCCTCGCACAAGTCGGCCTTCCTATCACCGTCCCAACTGCCGGAATGTGACGCGGCGAAAAAGGACGATGCGATGTCTAACGATGTTCAGCACTACAGCGACCCGCAGGATGCGGCCCTCGCCCTGCTTCTCGCGAACAATCGCGGCGACGAACTCACGGACATCCTGGTCGCGGCGCTCGAAGATGCATTTCGGATCCTTGATGAGGATTGGGTATCCCAGATGCATTGAGGCCGATGCCGCTTCATTCAGCCGGCTTGCAGCAGCCTTTCGACAGACGCCGCGGCAGCCAGCAGCGCCCGGTCCGTCCCGCTCCGTCCAACCAGCATCAAACCCGCCGGTAGGCGCGTGCCCGCCATCGGCAGCGTGATTGCCGTCAGGTCGAATTGATTGGCGATCTGAGTGTTGCGCAAGAGCAGGTCTTCGACGCGGCGATATTCCTGTTTGTCTTGTTCCACAGAGGCGATGCCGACGGCGGGGATCGGCGTGGTCGGGAGGGCGATGAGGTCAAGGAGTGCCAGCCGCTCGCCCATGGCGCGAATGAGCTCTTGTCGCGTCCGCAGCAGCTTTGCCAGCGCCGCATCGGGCACGGTCAAGCGCCGGCGCAGCGTCGATGCTACCCGGGTGTCGACGGGTGCGCCCGCGTCCTCAAGCCAGTTGCGGTGGATTCGGCTGCCTTCTATCGCGGCGATCGAGCCGATCGACGTTGCCTCGGCGAAGCGGGCGAGGAGATCGTCGATGCCGCATTCGGCGATTTTCGCGCCGGCGCGGGAGAGCGTTTGCAGGCTCGCCTCGAAGGCTCTTGCGATCTCCGGGGCGAGGTCTTCGAGGAGAAGGCCTTTCGGAATGCCGAGCTTCAACCCGTCAAGCGCCAGTGGGGCCAACGGTCTTGGCGTATCGCCCGCCATGATGGCGTCGGCGAGCGCGCAGTCGGCGACGGTGCGCGCGAGCGGGCCGATCGAATCGAGGCTTGGAGAGAGCGGGAAGGCGCCATCGAGGGGCACACGCCGGGCGGTCGGCTTGAAGCCGACGAGACCGTTCAGCGCCGCCGGAATGCGCACCGATCCGCCGGTGTCGGATCCGATGGCGATCTCGCTGGTGCCCTCCGCGACGGAGACGGCCGCACCCGATGATGAACCGCCGGGAACGAGGCTCGCGTCGATCGCATTGCCGGGCACCGGATAGTGCGGGCTGAGGCCGACGGCGGTGAAGGCGAATTCGGTCATGTGCGTCTTGCCGAGAACGGCGGCTCCGGCGGCGCGCAAGCGTCGGACGATCGCAGCGTCTGCCGTGGCCGGTTCTGCTGCCCGGCGAATGATCGAGCCGGCAAGCGTCGGCTCGCCGGCGACGTCGAAGAGGTCCTTGATCGAGACGATGCGGCCGTCGAGCGGGCCGAGGCTCTTTCCATCGCTCAGCCTTCGGTCGGCGGCGTCCGCCTCGGCGCGGGCGGTGTCGGAATAGAGTTTCACGAAGACGCGTTCTTCGGCCCGGCGCCGGTCGAGCCGAGCGAGAACGGCTTCGAGCCGGTCGCGAAAAGGGGTGTGCGATTGGGTCAAGGCGAAGACCTCGTGAATGGGATAGCAGTTATTCGCATGATTCCGTAAATCGGAACCGAGTTATGGACAAATCATGCAGGGATTCAATGTGCTGCGCCTTCATTGCCCGCGGCTGCCTCGCGGGGAACGCCCGCGCCGGACGCCCTGTCATCGTTTATAAATCGCGGCCATTGATGTATAATGTCAGACATCAGCGACTTCTGGAATCCAACCGGGAAGACGCCAATGCCAATGTTGCAATCGTCCGCGATCCTGGACTCTTCCGCGATCCAACGCGTCAATTACGACGCGCGCCATCGAACGCTCAGCGTTTGGTTCGTCGGCAATCGCAGGCCTTACCACTATCTCGATGTGCCGGAGCGTGTTTACGAAGAGCTCGTGCATGCGGACTCCGCGGGCGGCTATTTCAACCATCACGTCCGGGATCACTACGATTTCACGCACTGAGGCGGAGTGAGCGCGCGGTTGCCTCTCATCCGCCTGTCGGCACCTTCTCTTCAGGCAGGGAGAAGGGACAATCGGCGATGCTGTATCTCCCTCAGAAACCTCGCCGGGGAGAGGACTGGGGTAAGGGGAGGGGCGCATCGTCAAGGCCCCGCCGCCGATCGCTTCGTCGCCGCTCTTTCACAGAACTGTCGCCAAACCGTCCAAATAGTTTCATCTCGCTGTAAAGCCGCTGACATGCGGCTCGCCAAAGGTCCGCTCGAAATACCGATGATTCGTAAAGCCGGTACCGGAGGCAAAATTTGGCTGATATTCGAAGCACGCTGACCAGGCGCTCCTTTCTCTTCTCCGCCGGCGGCGCCGGTCTCGTCGCTTCTTCCGGTCTCGCGACACCCTTCTATGCCCGTGGCTATGGGCGGCCGGAGTTCCTGCATGGCGTGCAGTCTGGCGACGTCGATACGCAATCGGGAATGATCTGGACGCGGGTGGACCGGCCGGCGCGGGTGGCAGTCGAATATTCGACCACCGAAAGCTTCTCGAACGCGGTCCGGCTTCCCGACATCGATGCGACGCCGCAGACCGACTGCGCGATCAAGTGCCGGCTCGACAACCTGCTGCCGGACCAGGATATCTTCTACCGCTTCACCGCGACCGATCTTTACGACGGCAATCGTGTCGCCGAGCCGATCGTCGGGCGTTTCCGCACGGCGCCCTTGCGCCGGCGGTCGGTGCGCTTCGTCTGGTCCGGCGATACCGCCGGCCAGGGCTGGGGCATCGACGATGTCGGGATGAAGACCTATTCGACCATGCAGCTTCACGAGCCGGATTTCTTCATCCATTCCGGCGACACGATCTACGCCGACAATCCCATCCCCGACGAGATCAAGCTCCGGGACGGGGGCATGTGGAAGAACCGGATCGTGACGCCCGAAAAGCGCGACGTCGCCCGCACGCTGGAAGAATATCGCGGCCAGTGGAAATACAATCTTCTCGATGAGCACGTGCGCGGGCTGAATGCCGTCTGCCCCACCTTCTATCAATGGGACGACCACGAGGTGTTGAACAACTGGTCGGCCTCGACCGATCTCAGGGATGATCCGCGCTATCCGGAAAAGGACGTCGCGGTCTACGCATCGCGCGCGGCTCGTGCGTTCCACGAGATGACGCCGATCCGCACCTTGCCGACGCAACCCGGACGCATCTTCCGCAAGGTCGCCTACGGACCGCTCCTGGACGTCTTCTTCGTCGATCTGCGCTCCTATCGCGGCCCCAACCAAGGGGAGGGCGACGGCGGTCTCTTCGGCTGGCGACAGGCGGACTGGCTGAAACGGGAGCTGGCCGCGTCGCGCGCCACCTGGAAGGTAATCGCCTGCGACATGCCGATTGGCCTTGTCGTCTGGGATGACTATTCGGCACGGCGCGGGTCGGATGCGATCGCCAACGGTGACAACGGCACGCCGACGGGAAGGGAGACGGAATTCGCCGACCTGCTGCGGTTCATTCGTGACAACGCAGTCGAGAACATCATCTGGCTGACGGCGGACGTGCACTACACGGCCGCGCATTACTACGATCCGTCGCGTGCCGCCTTCAAGGAATTCCTGCCTTTCTGGGAGTTCGTGTCCGGTCCCCTGCATTCCGGCACCTACGGTCCGAAGGAACTCGACATGACCTTTGGCCCGGAGGTCCGCTTCATCAAGGCGTCCGGCGGCGGCATCGACAGCAACCTGCCGCCGTCCGCCGGCCTGCAATTCTTCGGCATCGTCGACATCAACGGCCGGACGCAGCAGATGACGGTGCGGCTGATGGATCGCCAGGATAAGGAACTCTGGCGCGTGACGCTCGATCCTGCGGCCGCTGCGTGAGCGATTCAGAAAGTTGGAGCGGGATGCGGGCGGAAAACCGCGCACACTTTTCCTCATCCCGCTCAAGAGCTTTGTGCAGACCTGGTCTGCGCGCCGGCCCCCTTTCGCTTCTGCGAAAAAACCTGTATGAGCGCGGCAACTGAAAAGCGGTACCCGCCCTGTCGCGCGTGCCCACGAACTTTCCGAGACAAAAAATGAGCATTCGTAACATCGCGATCATCGCGCACGTCGACCATGGGAAGACCACGCTCGTTGACGAACTTCTGAAGCAATCCGGCTCCTTCCGCGAAAACCAGCGCGTTGCCGAACGCGTGATGGATTCCAACGATCTGGAAAAGGAACGCGGCATCACCATTCTCGCCAAGGCGACTTCGGTCGAGTGGAAGGGAACGCGCATCAACATCGTCGACACCCCCGGCCACGCCGACTTCGGCGGCGAGGTCGAACGCATCCTGTCGATGGTGGACGGCGCGATCGTGCTCGTCGACGCCTCCGAAGGCCCGATGCCGCAGACCAAGTTCGTGGTCGGCAAGGCGCTGAAGGTCGGACTGAAGCCGATCGTCGCGATCAACAAGATCGACCGGCCCGACGGCCGCCACGAGGAAGTCATCAACGAGGTCTTCGACCTTTTCGCCGCGCTCGACGCCACCGACGAGCAACTCGACTTCCCGATCCTCTACGGTTCGGGTCGTGACGGTTGGATGAACGTCAATCCCGAAGGTCCGAAGGATCAGGGAATGGGACCGCTGCTCGATCTGGTTCTGAAGCATGTTCCCGAGCCGACTGTGGCGGAAGGGCCGTTCCGCATGATCGGCACGATCCTCGAGGCAAACCCCTTCCTCGGCCGCATCATCACCGGCCGCGTATATTCCGGTTCCGTCAAGCCGAACCAGGCCGTGAAGGTGCTCGGTCAGGATGGCAAGCTGCTCGAATCCGGCCGTATTTCGAAGATCCTCGCTTTCCGCGGCATCGAGCGTCAGCCGATCGAGGAGGCCCATGCCGGGGACATCGTCGCAATCGCCGGACTGACGAAAGGTACCGTCGCCGACACCTTCTGTGATCCTTCCGTTGCCGAGGCACTGACGGCCCAGCCGATCGATCCGCCGACCGTCACCATGTCCTTCATCGTCAACGATTCGCCACTTGCCGGTACCGAGGGCGACAAGGTGACCTCGCGTGTCATCCGCGACCGCCTGTTCAAGGAAGCGGAAGGCAACGTTGCTCTCAAGATCGAGGAATCGTCCGAGAAGGACTCCTTCTTCGTCTCCGGTCGCGGCGAATTGCAGCTCGCAGTGCTGATCGAAACGATGCGCCGCGAGGGCTTCGAGCTCGCCGTCTCCCGTCCGCGCGTCGTCATGCACAAGGACGAGAACGGCCAGCTCCTCGAGCCGATCGAGGAAGTGGTCATCGACGTCGACGAGGAACACTCGGGCGTCGTCGTTCAGAAGATGTCGGAGCGCAAGGCCGAGATGGTCGAGCTGCGTCCGTCGGGCGGCAATCGCGTCCGCCTCGTCTTCTTCGCTCCGACCCGCGGCCTCATCGGCTACCAGTCGGAACTGCTGACCGATACGCGCGGCACGGCGATCATGAACCGCCTGTTCCACGACTATCAGCCCTACAAGGGCGAGATCGGTGGCCGCGTCAACGGCGTGCTGCTCGCCAACGAGGCGGGCGAAGCGGTGGCCTACGCGCTGTTCAACCTCGAGGATCGCGGCCCGATGGTGATCGAGCCGGGCGAAAAGGTCTATGCCGGCATGATCATCGGCATCCACACCCGTGACAACGACCTGGAAGTCAACGTTCTGAAGGGCAAGAAGCTCACCAACATGCGCGCCGCCGGCAAGGACGAAGCCGTTCGCCTGACGCCGCCGATCAAGATGACGCTCGAGCGCGCGCTTTCGTGGATCCAGGACGACGAACTGGTGGAAGTCACCCCGAAATCGATCCGGCTTCGCAAGATGTATCTCGATCCGAACGAGCGCAAGCGCTTCGAGAAGTCCCGCACCGCCGGCGCGGCGTAACTGCCCTCGGGCGCACGCGAAGGCCCCCTCATCCGCCTGCCGGCACCTTCTCCCCGCCTGCGGGGAGAAGGGAAATGCCGCCCCGCCCCGCCTATACCTTGTCGCAACGGTGTCCCCTCGCCCCGCTTGCGGGGAGAGGGTTAGGGTGAGGGGCTGATCCACATTCTGATTGTTGATTGCAAAAAAACCCCGGAGCGATCCGGGGTTTTTTTGCTGTGTGTGCCTTTCGCGACCGGCTTGCGGATAAAGTTAAAAAGGCGTTAACCTTCACTCGGATGCCGTTAAAGTTGCCTGTGGGTTAACGCCGCTCGGCAGCCCTGCGGGATTCCGGTTCGCCGTGTCGTGTGTTTAGAGTCGAGTCATGAAGACTGTTTCGATCGAGGTCAGGCCCGGGGAGCCACATGAGGCGGCGGCGATTGCTGAGGTGCATCGCGTTTCCTGGTTGCAGGCCTATGGCGGCATCATTCCGCATCGTCCCCTGATCCAGATGGTCAACCGCCGCGACGAGACCTGGTGGCGCAAGGCCACGCGCGGGCCCGCCACGTTGCTTGTCGTCGATGTCGCCGGAACGATCGCCGGCTATGCCACGCTGGGCCTGAGCCGGGCGCGAGCGCTGCCGCAAGAGGGCGAGATCTACGAGATCTACCTGCGGCCGGAATATCAGGGCATCGGCCTCGGACGCGTTCTCTTCCGCGAGGCAAAGAGCCTCTTGAGGTCGCTTGGCTGCAAGGGCCTCGTCGTCTGGTGCCTCGAAGACAGCGAACACGCCTACAGCTTCTTCCAGACGGCCGGGGGCAGCGACATTGCCGAAGGCATGGAAGATTTCGGCGACAAATACCTGAAGAAAGTCGGCTTCGTCTGGAACTAACGGCTTCGTCCGTCACTGCGGCAGTTCCGCCCGACTTTCGCCGCGCTTGTCGCGGTAGACGGCCCGATCACGTCGCAGTGGAACCCGGTCTCTTTCACATCGTTGCGCTTGAAAACTTCCGCCTGCCTATTTTTGGCCGTGTCGCCCGCCTACTGCATGTTCCGCCCATCCGGACGAAAGTTATGTTGCATCGCGGCATGTTTCCCTTTATCCGACGGAGCGAATTTTAAACCGACCCCTGGAGGTACTTATGCGGATCGACGCGATTTCCATCGGAAAAAATCCACCGGAAGATGTCAATGTGATCGTGGAGGTTCCGGTCGGCGGGCATCCGATCAAGTACGAAATGGATAAGGAAGCCGGCACGCTGGTGGTTGACCGCTTCCTCTACACGCCGATGACCTATCCCGGTAATTACGGCTTCGTTCCGCACACGCTGTCCGACGACGGCGATCCGATCGACGTGTTGATCTGCAACACCCGCCCGCTGGTGCCGGGCTGCGTGATCAATGTCCGCCCGATCGGCGTGATGATGATGGAAGACAATTCCGGCCAGGACGAGAAGATCATCGCCGTGCCGTCGGGCCATCTGACCCAGCGCTACGACAAGGTCCACGACTACACCGACCTGCCGGAAATCACGCTCAAGCAGATCGAGCACTTCTTCGAGCATTACAAGGATCTGGAGCCCGGCAAATGGGTGAAGATCTTCGGCTGGAAGGACGTGAGCGTCGCCAAGCAGCTGATCCGGGAAGCGGTCGAGCGCGCCAAGTCGAAGAAGTAGTCTTCATTTATTCTGCCTGGCTGATGATTTCGGCCAGGCGCTTGATGATAGCCTCCGGATCGGCCTCGATCCGGAGGATTTTTTTACGCTGCGTGTCGCCGGAAACGAGCGCGATCCTGTTTTTTGCGATGCCGAATTGTTTTGCCAGCAGGCCGATCAGCGCCTGGTTCGCCTTGCCCTTTTCCGGCACGGCGCGGACGCGAACCCTGAGATATTCCCCACCGTCGGCAGCGCTCTCGAAGCCGTCGATCGCGTCGCGGCCGCCGTTCGGCGTCAGTCGAACGGTCAAGCGGACATGGTCGTCAAGGCTCGTCAGTGCCGCGTGCACTTAAATGCCGATCACCGCCGAGGCGACCGTCGTGTTGAGGAAGTACCAGATGAAATAGAGGATCACCAGAACCACCAGCGGCGACAGATCGACACCGCCCATGTCCGGCAGGAAGCGGCGGATGGGCCGGTAAAGCGGCTCGGTCAGCTGATAGAGCGAGCGGCCGATCATGTTGATCGCGTTGTTGTTCACGTTGATCACGTTGAAGGCATAGAGCCAGGAGAAGATGGCCGACGCGATGATCAGGAACCAAGCTATGTTGATGATGAAGTTCAAAGTTGCGATGACAGCAATCATGCCAGTCTCCAATTCGTTGTTGACAGACATGTAGACATTGGAAACTAAACGGGCAAGTACGACGCTTCGTCCTGCGCGATCATGTTTAACGGCATCGCGCCGATCCTTTGCCGTCCTACGGCGCCGCGCGCCGATCAGACGCGCGAAGGTCGGTGTAGACCTTTAAGTTTCTGCATGATTTTGTCCTTAAATCGATTCCGATTTAGGGAATCATGCACCAGGAGCATCCCCCACATGTCCGCCGTTCGTGCCGCGCATCGTTTCGCCGCCTTCAGGCATGTCGGTTATCGACGCTATTTCTTCTCCCGCTTTCTCGCCTATTTCGCCATCCAGATCATGTCCGTCGCCGTCGGCTGGCAGATCTACGACCTGACGCGCGATCCGTTCGATCTCGGCCTCATCGGCCTTTTCCAGTTCCTGCCGTCGCTGGCCCTGATTCTGGTGACGGGGACCGTCGCGGACCGCTACAACCGTCGCGTCATCATGGGCATCTGCACGACGGTGAGTACACTCTGCGCGGCCGCGCTACTCCTGTTGACGGTGACAGGGCTGTTTTCGCCCTGGCCCGTCTATGCGATCCTCATCGTCTTCGGGATCGAGCGGGCGTTTCTCGGCCCCGCCGCACAGTCGCTTGCTCCCAATCTGGTGCCAGTCGAGCACCTGCCCAATGCGATCGCCTGGAATTCAACCTCCTGGCAGACCGCGACGATCGTCGGGCCGGTCGCCGGCGGCCTGATCTATGGTTTCGGTCCCATTGTGCCGTACGCGGTCAGTCTCTGCTTCTTTGCAGCGGCGGCCCTGATGGTCTTTGCCGTGCCGAAGCCGGCGGTGCGTTCGCCCGCCTCGGGACAAAGCTGGCAGACGATCACGGCGGGCTTCCGCTACATCACGGCGGAGAAGGTCGTGCTGGGGGCGATCTCGCTCGATCTCTTCGCCGTGTTGCTTGGCGGTGCGGTCGCGCTCATGCCGGTCTTTGCCCGCGATATCCTGACACTCGGTCCGTGGGGGCTCGGGCTTCTGCGCGCCGCACCGGGCGTCGGCGCCGTCGGCATGGCGGTCTGGCTTGCCGCCCACCCGATCCGCAATCGGGCAGGCCTCTACATGTTCATCGGCGTTGCGCTTTTCGGCCTCGCGACGGTCGTCTTCGGCCTGTCGGCGACACCCTGGCTCTCGATTGCAGCACTTGTCGTCATGGGGGCGGCGGACATGATCTCGGTCTATGTCCGCGAAATCCTGATCACCCTCTGGACCCCGGACGAACTGCGCGGCCGCGTGAACGCGGTCAACATGGTGTTCGTGGGCGCGTCGAACGAACTTGGCGAGTTCCGCGCCGGCATGATGGCCTCGGCCTTCGGCGCCGTCTTCGCAGTCGCCTTTGGCGGTGTGGGTACTCTTTTGGTGTCGCTGCTCTGGGCGGTCGGTTTCCCGCAATTGCGCAAGATCGATACGCTCGACGTTCCGGAAGAGCACCAACCGGTCTGATCACACGCGTAGCAGGGAGCGGCGGAGCCAGTTTTGTTACCCTCGGTCTTGCCCTTTGGGCGCCCCGACTGCCTCTCCGCCCCGCAAAAAAATCAGTTCGAGAAAATTTTCCATCCACGTCCGCAAAGGGTGATCGTGGATCATTCGCCCGTCCAGGTGCGCCTTGCCGATCTGGGCGCCAGGCAGCACGAAGCGGTGCGCGCCATGGACGACCCAGCGGTGCATCATCGCGCGCGTCAGCTCGCCATGAAACTGAATGCCCCAGGCGTTCTCACCGTAGCGGAAGGCTTGGTTCGGATAGGTCTCGCCGGTCGCCAGCAGCTCGGCACCGACAGGCAGATCAAACCCTTCCCGGTGGAAGTGATAAACCATGGCCGGCCAGTCCATCAGCGCCTTGCCGGCCGCCGTGGCCTTTAGCGGATACCAGCCGATCTCCGTCATGCCCTCGTGATGCGGCGCGACCTTGCCGCCGAGGTTGCGTGCCAGCATCTGCGCGCCAAGGCAGATGCCGAGATAGGGCTTGTTCTCGAGGAGCGGGACCGACAGCCAATCGATCTCGCGGCGGACGAACTCTTCCTCGTCGTTGGCACTCATCGGCCCGCCGAAGACGATGGTTCCGGAATGCCCCTCCAGCGTCGGCGGCAGCTCGTCGCCGAGGGCAGGGCGGCGAATGTCGAGCGCAAAGCCTTTCTGCTGGAGAATCTGCCCCACGCGGCCGGCGCTTGATCGCTCCTGATGCAGGATTATGAGGATTGGTCTTTTGACGTCGTCGGCCTCTGCAGGCATTTCAGTCTTCCTGCTGCGTGTCGTTCTCCTCTTTCGCGTCGATCTTGGCGGCAGCCTCCTGCCGCTTCAAGACGCGATCGCGCCCGGACACGCCCAGGAGGTCGGCGATCCGCCAGATCACGTGATCTTCGATTTCGTTGCGGACGCCATCGGCATAGACGATCTCCCACAGCATGCCGACAAGCTCGATCCGCTGCTCTTCGGATAGATGGCGCTTGATTTCAGCGGTGAACTTGTAGAAGTCGATCGCCTCACTTTCGGCGGCCTCGCCGGCCTCGATGAGCGCATCGAGACCTTCGTCGTCGAGTTGATATTGTTCCTCGATGATATCGCGCATCTTGCGACGCTCGGCAGCCAGAACGGCGCCGTCGGCCTCCATGACCTGGACGCACAGCGCGATCACGGCGACGCGCGGGTCGCCTTTCTTGATGGACTCCGGGGGGCCTGCCAAACCTTCGAGAAACGCTCGGAACCGCTCTAACATGTCTCTGTGCACCGCCTTCAAAGTTCAAAACAGCCGGAAGCCCGCCTTGTCTGGGGCCTTTTCTCCGGCAGACGGGTCGCGAACGCCGGGATCGTCCGGCGGCCGTCCGAAGAAGGGAGCCGGCTCTTCCTCCGCGGCCTCTTCCTTTTTCTTGGCAGGAGAGGGAACAGCTTCTTTCCTCTCCGGAACCTTGATTACTTTCTCACGCTCGTCTTCCAGGACGGCTGGCGTTGCTGCCGCCGGTGCCGGCTCTGGGGTCGCGCGCACTGCCACGTGCTGGGCGGTCGCGACTGGCGGAAGGCTGCGGATCGCTTCGTCTGCGCTCGGATGACCATTTTCGAGCTTGGCCGAAAGCTGCAAGGCGGGGGCCTCCCATTCGAAGGCGTCGAGCCGGCCGCTGACCGGCGACACCGGCAGCCATGACGGCGAAGTGACGCCGTCGGCAGTCCAGGCCGGATCGCGCGGACTGCGCAGCGCCTGCGCCATCCAATGGCGGATACGGCCCTCGTCGCCCGTGTCCGCCTCCTCGATATCGGCGAGCAGCAGAAAGACGCTTTCAGTCGGTTCGAGCCGCGCAGCCGCTTCCGCCTTGGCGCGGGCAAGCGGCAGTTCGCGTGCCTCAAGTGCGGCTTCGGCAACCGTTGCCAATGCAACCGCATTGTTGCTGCGGAGCGATTCGAGCTTCTTTGCACGCTTCAAACGGTCGAGGGCGGAGTCGCCTCCGCGCGCTCTGACGTAGAGCCTTGCCACATCCGGATGCGGTTGCTGCTTCCACATCCTTTCGAGGATACCCGCGCCTTTGCGCAGGTTGTCTTCGCGGAACAGGGCCTTGGCCGTTACCAGCGCGGCCGGCACCAGGCTGTCATCGAGTTTCAGTGCGGCAAGGCCGTCGTCGCGCGCCGCTTTCGGGTCAGCGTCGAGCTTCGCCATCGCGCGGGCGGTGAGCAGCACGGCCTTCTTCCGGTCGGCCTCCTTGCGGCCGAGGATATTGGCGGCGCGACTCTGGTCGAGAAGGCGGATCGCCTCGTCCCATTGCGCTGCCTGGCTGCGGTGATCCAGCGTCGCCAGCGTTGCCCACGGCAGGTGCGGCGCCTTCTCCGCGGCGCGTTCCGCATATTGCCGGGCCGCCTCGTTCGCGCCAAGGCGCTTGGCTTCGAGAAACAGGCCGCGCAGGCCGAGTTCACGCGTTTCCGGATCGTCGGCCATCAGTTCGAATTTCTTGCGCGCGTCGTCGTATTTGCCCTCGATCAGCGCGGTTTGCGCCTCAAGCAAGTGGATGAGCGGCTCCCGGTCGGCGCTGATCAGGCCGCGGCTTCGTGCCGACATCTTGCGGGCAAGATTGGCGTCGCCGGCACCGGCGGCGATCAGCCCCGTCGAAAGCGCCTGGTAGCCGCGATCACGCTTACGGGCGCGGAAATAGCGCGTGACGGTATGGGGCGACATCCAGATCGTGCGGAGCAGCCAGATCACGATCAGGACGGCGGCAAAGAGCGAGATCAGAATGGAGGCGGCGCGCATCAGCGTCATTTCGATGCGCTGTCCCTGCCAGATCAGCGACAGCTCCCCCGGTCGATCGGCGAGCCACGCGAAACCGAGACCGAGACACAGCACGCAAAGGATGAAGAACAATATACGGATCATCTATTCTTCTTCCCTCCTTTAGCCGGCTGTGCCGGTACGCGTCATGGTCTGTGCCACGGCGGCATCGATGGTGGTCTCGACGCGCAGGCGCTGGTCGAGCTTCGCCTTGAAATCCGCGCCGGCCGATTTCGCCGGTTCGGGGAGGTTCCCCCATTCCAATGACGCGCCCTTGAGGTCGCCATTGTTGAGCTTGTCCTCGATGCGCGCGATCACGGCTTCCGGCGTGTCGCCCTCGACGCTGCCGACCGGCCGGATGCGGATGCCGGACATGGCGCTCGAGACGAGGCGAGCGAAAATGCCCTCGTTCGGATCGGGCTGGTTGAGCGCATCGAGCATCGCGTCCGCCGTTTGCGGGAAAGCTGAGCGAAGGTCGGTCCGCGTCGCGACACCGGTCGCGGCGTCCTGAGCCAGATCCTTCACCGTCGCGTCGTCAGGCGCAATGCTGCGCAGCGCGTCGAGTTCGGCCAGGAAAGGCCCGCCGCGATCGATTGCTGTCTTCAGCGCTGTCACGGCGACGGCCTTCGCCATCTGGATGTCGTTGACCGGCTCGTTGAGCCTTTGTTCGGCCTGGTCGATGCGCCCGGCAAGCTCGGCCTTGGCGGCGGCCGCCGACTGTTCGGCATCGGCGAGGCTGGCTTTCAGCCCGGCGACTTCCTTGGTCAGATTGGCGACTTCCGCTTCGAGCGCGGTAATCTGCGGCGCGCTCGCTCCATCTGCGCCCGGCTGCTTGGCTGCCTGTTCCAGCGCTGCAAGACGGTTCTCCAGCGGGCCGATGTCCGCGGTCGGCGCCGATTGCGATGCGATCTGCGTCTTGATCGCCTCGATTTCGCTGGCGAGGCGTTGCTCGATGGCGGCATTGCCGCGATCCGGTCCGAGCGCCGGAATATAACCGGCATATTGCAGCACGCCAGCGCCGGCGAGCGTTACCAGGCCGCCGAGAATGCCGGCCGCCAGCGCACCGGCGCTCGTCGCCTGTCTCTGCGGCGCCGGCTGCGCCACAGTCTCGTTGCTGAGGTGCGGGGGCTCTTCGTCGAAGGCGGCCGCGGCGGCATCGGCGCGCTCCTCCTCCGTCTGTTCTTTCGCATCAGCCGCGTCTGACGGGTCCACCGCGCTTTCGCTCTCTGCCTGGTTGGCCGAAATCTCAGCGGGCTCGTCGGTGACCGATTCCTGGCTTGCGACAGATTCGGCCTCGTCGGTCGCCGTCTTTTCCGCCTGGAGGTCGATCGTCAGCGGCTCCTTCTCGGATTTCGAGCGGCGCGGCGGGTTTTCCGATACCATGGTGACCTCTTACCGTTGCATAGCCAGTCGGCCTATTATGACAAACCTAGTCAGGCGAACTCCTGAGGGAAAGCCCCCAACTCCGTTTTTGCCGGAAACGCCGTCAGATCACCCGATTAAGGGTCGGCACCTGCGCGGAAAACCGCTGCTGGCTTTGCTGTTCACGCCCCATCGCTTGAAAACCGTTTCGCGCGGATCAAAGGAGGTTCAGCAGGTGCTCCTCGTCGGGCATCGCGGCGACTTCCGCCGCAGCGTCAGGCGGCACGGCCTCCGCTATCGATGCACTCAAGCAGAGATAGCGCCGGGAAAAGGCTGCGGCGCTGAGACGGCTCTGCGAGAGAAGAGCGGCAAACTGCCGCGCGGCTTCACCGGAATAAAGAAGCACGGCGTCAAACCGCCCCGCGTGCAGAAGACCCGAGAGCTCGTCTGCACGATACGCGACCGGCGTCATCCGGTAGCATTCGACGGTTCTGTAATCGATGCCGCGCAGTCGCAGCGCTCGTTCGAGGCCATCGGAACGCGGTGAACCGGCGAGATAGAGCAGTGGTTCGGGTGGTCGCGCGGCGAACGAGGTCGCGATCGTTTCAGCGAGACCTTCGCCCGTTCCCGGTCCGACATGAATGTCGGTGAATCCGAGCTCCGCAGCGGCGCGGCCGGTCGCCTCGCCGACGCAGAAGAGCGGTGTTGCCAGGTGCGGTTCAAGCGCGTGACCCACCGCGGCGAGGACCCGGGTTGCCTCCGCGCTTGTCAGTACGATGGCGCAGTGGCTTTGCTTCAATGCGGTCTCGACAGCGGCGGCGAGATGCTCTGCTTGCATCAGCGGCAGCAGGATGGCTTCGTGGCCGATCGCCTCGAGCTTCAGCGCCGTCGCGGTAACAGCCGGGCGCGGCCGAGTGACGAGCACGCGCATTGGCTCACGTCCAGCTCGAAAAGAATCCCGGTCCAGCCTTGGCGCGGATCTCTTCGCCGGCCTTGCGCCCGAGTTCGGTCGCCTCCGCTGCCTTGCCCTCGACGGCGATGCGATGGCAGGTTGCGCCGTCCGGCGTCAGGATCATCCCGGCAAAGCGGATATGCGTGCCGTCCGATTGGGCGTGGCCGGCGATCGGCGTGCGGCAGGAACCGTCGAGCGTCGCCAAGAAGCCGCGCTCGCAAGAGACGGCCTCGTGGGTGCGCGGATCGTCGATGGCGGCAAGCAGCGTGTTGACGTGTGTGTCGCCGATACGGCTTTCGATGCAGATCGCCCCTTGCGCCGGCGCCGGCGGAAATTCCTCGGGATCGAGCAGTTCGGTCGGCACGTCGGTCATGCCGAGCCGCTTCAAGCCGGCATAGGCGAGCAGCGTACCGTCGACCTGGCCTTCCGCGAGCTTGCGCAGCCGCGTTTCGACCTGACCGCGATAGGTGATCACGTTGATGTCGGGCCTGAGACGCCGAATGAGTGCCTGACGACGCAGCGACGACGAGCCGACGGTTGCGCCCTGCGGCAGGTCCAGGAGTTTCGGCGCCGTCCGTCCGACAAAGGCATCGCGAATGTCCTCGCGCGGCAGGAAGGCGGAGAGGAAAAGCCCGTCCGGCAGCTTCGTCGACATGTCCTTCGACGAATGCACAGCGAAATCGAGGTCGCCCGACAAAAGCTGTTGTTCGAGTTCCTCGGTGAACAGGCCCTTGCCGCCAATCTCGGCAAGCGATCGGTCGGTGATCCGGTCCCCCTTGGTGGACAGGATCACGATTTCGAACATTTCCGGGGGCAGACCATGAGCGGCGGCGAGCCGGTCGCGCGTTTCATGCGTCTGGGCGAGCGCCAGCGGGCTGCCGCGCGTGCCGATGCGGAAAGGTTTCGTTTGCATCCTCGGTCATCCATTGTTACTGCATGCTTCCTTAAATCGGCACCGATTTAAGGATAAAACCATGCAGCAGTTCAAAGCATTACAGCGTCCTTTGTGCTTCTGAAAGACGCACGGCGCTGACACAAGTTCCGTGTACCCACCTTTCCGTGCGACCGCAATCTTTGAGTAGACCACACATGTCCGCGCCCCTGCGTATCCTCGGCATCGAAACAAGCTGCGACGAAACCGCGGCGTCCGTCGTGCTGCGGGAAAAGGACGGCAGCGGCCGGATCCTCGGCGATGTCGTGCTCAGTCAGCTGGAAGAACATAGCGCCTATGGCGGCGTCGTTCCGGAGATTGCCGCGCGCGCCCATGTCGAAGCGCTCGATACGCTGATCGAGGAGGCGCTGCTGCGCGCCGGCGTCAAGCTTGAGGACATAGACGCGATCGCTGCGACAAGTGGTCCCGGTCTGATCGGCGGCCTGATCGTCGGCTTGATGACCGGCAAAGCGATCGCACGGGCGACGGGCAAACCGCTCTATGCCGTCAACCACCTCGAAGGCCACGCGCTGACGGCGCGGCTCACCGATGGCCTCACCTTTCCCTATCTGATGCTGCTTGTCTCTGGTGGCCACACACAATTGATCCTGGTGAAGGGCGTCGGCGACTACGAACGTTGGGGCACGACGATCGACGACGCGCTCGGTGAAGCCTTCGACAAGACCGCAAAGCTGCTCGGCCTTCCCTATCCGGGCGGGCCGGCAGTCGAGCGCATGGCCCGGACGGGCGATCCCAAGCGCTTCGATTTCCCGCGTCCGCTCGTCGGCGACGCGCGGCTCGACTTTTCCTTCTCCGGACTGAAGACGGCGGTTCGCCAGGCGGCGCAGTCGCTGGAGCCTGTGACGGAACAGGATATCGCCGACATTTGCGCCTCTTTCCAGCGCGCCATCTCGCGCACGCTCAGGGACCGTGTCGGGCGCGGGCTGAAGCGGTTCAAGGCGGAATTCGCCACTGTCTCTGAACCGGCGCTCGTTGTCGCCGGCGGGGTTGCCGCCAATCAGGAGTTGCGGGCGACGCTTCAGGAGCTTTGCGACCAGAACGGCTTCCGCTTCGTGGCGCCGCCGCTTCAGCTTTGCACCGACAACGCGGCGATGATCGCCTGGGCCGGTGCCGAGCGGCTGGCGGCGGGACTGGCGGCGGACGGCCTCGACGTTGCGCCGCGCTCGCGTTGGCCGCTTGACAACCACGCGCAGGCATTGATCGGCTCCGGCAAGCGCGGCGCCAAGGCATGATGGACAAGATGAGCGAAAAACCGAAGATCGTCGTCGTTGGAGCCGGAGCCTTCGGGACCGCGCTTGCCGCCGTCGCGGCAGCGACCGGCAATGCCAAAGTGACATTGCTCGCCCGCCGACAGGAGACGGTCGAGGAATGCTACCGCACGCGCCGGAACGACGCATTTCTGCCCGGCATTCCGCTTCCCGCGGAGCTTGCCTTTTCCTCCGATACCGCGGCGCTCATGGACGCCGATATCGTCCTCTTTGCCATGCCTTCGCAGGAGCAGAGGGCCGCCGCCCGCAGCTATGGCGCCTCGATCGGCACCGATGCGACAATCGTCACCTGTGCCAAGGGCATGGAGCAATCGACCGGCCGGCTCCTGACCGATGTGCTCGACGAGGAGTTGCCGGGCCACAAGGTCGGTGTGCTCTCCGGCCCCGGCTTTGCCGCCGATATTGCCAGGGGCCTGCCGACGGCGATGGTCGTTGCGGCTCGCGACAGCGAGACCGCGACGGAACTCGCGGAAACCCTTTCCGGCCGAACGTTTCGGCTCTACCCCTCGGCGGACCGCATCGGCGTGCAGCTTGGCGGGGCGCTCAAGAACGTGCTGGCGATCGCTTGCGGCATCGTCGAAGGCGCGGGGCTCGGCGATTCGGCCCGCGCGGCGTTGATCTCCCGCGGCCTTGCGGAAATGTCGCGCTTCGTCGTGGCCCAAGGCGGGGAACCCGATACCGTCCGTGGTCTTTCCGGGCTCGGCGATCTCGTGCTGACGGCGACAAGCCATCAGTCGCGTAACCTCCGCTTCGGCATTGCTCTCGGCAGGGATGGGCCAGCAAAAGGACAGGGCAGAGAACTGGTCGAGGGCGCCTTTGCCGCGTCGGTCGCCGCCCGCGTCGCGCACGAACTCGGGGTCGACATGCCGATTACCGAGGCGGTCGCCGCCATCATCGACGGAAGGCTCGATGTCCGCACCGCCCTGGAGCAGTTGATGTCACGCCCGATTACTCAGGAATGATTCGGCAGCGGGATGGGCAAAAGCGTGAAGCGGTTTACCGCCCGCATCCCGCTCCGGTCGACAATGTTAGGAGGAACCATGCTCTTCGCACTTCTATGCACGGACAAGCCCGGCGGGCTGCAACTCAGGCTGGATACGCGTCCCGATCACCTCGCCTATCTCAATGATCTCAACGCCAAGGGCATCGTCAAGATTGCCGGGCCCTTTCTCGGAGAGGACGGCAAGCCGACGGGAAGCCTAGTCATCGTCAAGGCCGAGACGCTTGAAGAGGCGAAGGCAATCGCCGAGGCCGACCCCTATGCCAAGGCGGGTCTTTTTTCGAATGTCGAGATCAAGGCCTACAACTGGGTCTTCAATAATCCGGAGGCGTGAGGGCGATGGCTTTCTGGCTTTACAAATCCGAACCGGCGAAATGGTCCTGGCAGATGCAGAAGGACGCCGGCAAAAAGGGTACCGAGTGGACCGGCGTTCGCAACTACCTCGCGCGCAACAACATGCGGGCGATGCAGATCGGCGACAAGGGCTTCTTCTATCACTCCAATGAAGGCCTGGAGATCGTCGGCATCACCGAGGTCTGTGCTCTCTCGCACCCGGATTCGACGGCTGAAGGCGATGCCCGCTGGGACTGCGTCGATATCCGCGCCGTCATGGACATGCCGCGCCCGGTCTCTCTCAAGGAAATCAAGGAAAACCCCAAGCTCGCCAAGATGGCGCTCGTGACGTCGATGCGCCTTTCGGTGCAGCCGGTCACCGATGACGAGTGGATCGAGGTCTGCCGCATGGGCGGGCTCGACAACCCGCCGCGCTAGATCACGATGATTTCAGGTCGGATCGACCTGAAATCATAAACGAAAACCGGTTTCCACTTTTCGGATCACGCCCGGAGCGCCTGTTGAAGACCGATCCCGAAAGCTTCATCCGCGCCAACACGGGCATTCTCTCGCCGCCGCATGTACCGGAGATCCGGCTGCGTCTCGCGAGCGAAGCGCATGAACTCTGGCTGAAGACGGAGGAGGAACTCGAGGAGATCGGTCTGCCGCCGCCGTTCTGGGCCTTCGCCTGGGCGGGCGGGCAGGGGCTTGCACGTCATGTCCTCGATCACCCGGAGACCGTGCGTGGCCGCCGTGTCGTCGATTTCGCCTCCGGCTCCGGCCTCGTCGCGATTGCGGCGATGAAGGCGGGCGCCTCTTCCGTCCTTGCCGTCGACATCGATCCCTGGGCGGAAACCGCGGTACGGCTGAATGCGGAGTTGAACGGCGTCGAGATAGCGTTCAGCGATCGGAACATCATCGGCGAGCCGAAGGTCGCCGATGTCTATCTCGCCGGTGACGTCTTCTACGACAAAGGCTTTGCCGATCTGCTTCGCCCCTGGCTTGCCGGGTTGGCGAGGGCGGGTGCCGCCGTGCTCGTCGGCGACCCGGGGCGCGCCTATTGCCCGCGAGAGATGATGACGGTGCTCGCGACCTATGAAGTGCCGGTCACGCGGGCGCTTGAAGACAGCGAGGTGAAGCGCACGACCGTCTGGCGCTTCGAGCCGGACGACAGCTTCGGCTGACAGGACAGGCGCCTGCCTACCGCCTCATTCCGCTACGGCCGGATGACGCAGACGCCGTGTTCCCACGAGCAGACGCGGTCGTTCTGTTGCGGCGAGACGACGATGATCTTCGCACGATTCAGCGGCGGGGCGGGATCGGCCGCACCCTCCGTCAAATAGTTGTAGTTGCCGTATTGGCTGAAATAGATGCCGTTGCCCTCCTGGCGGAAGGCGGAGATACCGCCGGCATAGGTTCCGATGCCGGGCGTCACCGACGGAAAGTCGTCGCCGCCATAGGACCCAGTACTACCGTATGGGCCGAAGCCGTATGCCCCGCCGATCACGATCACGCCATGGTCCCGGCGCCAATCGCGCCGCGCGAAGCCCCTCAGGTGATGCTTCCGCCATACGTGCCGAGTGCGGGTGTTGACGTCCGGCAAGCGCTGATTGAACGATGGAAAGTTGTCGATACCCGACATGACCGAACGGTGCCGCCGATGACCGGCAAAAAACCGGCGGCCGTGGTGAAATTTGCGAAAATCATGATGGCCGAAGCCGTGCTTGAGTCGGACATGACGTGTGCGGGTCTGAACGTCGCCAAAGCTCGCGCCGTTCGCCGCTGCCGCCGGCAGACTGACCGGCATTGCCAGAGCGCAAGCCAGCACTAGAACTTTGGTCGCACCCACCACTCGCAACAGATTCATTCTGTCGTGCCCTCCGGATCATCCTTAACAAATCCTTAATGTCATCCTGGGCCAGTTGCGGGCAAATGTCACGGATTTGCTTATGTTTTCTGCACTTATCGTTAATTCGCTCCCATGTCTCAGCGAGGCTGAAAAACGCCGTTTTTTGTCTAATCGATTTTATTAATTTTGCTCCACAAGCATACTTGTCGTTAAGCCTTATGGTGATTAAAGGTCCGGATGACTGAATTGCGCACAATCGTGTGCGATACCGGACTAGGGCGGTCCAGTTTTTGGGGCGCGGCGATCCGGTCACACCGTGAGGTTCCGATGACGAATGTCACAAGAAGCCGGCCGCTCTCGCCGCATCTTCAAATCTACAAACCCATCCCAACCATGGTGATGTCGATTGTGCATCGCATTACCGGCGGCGCCCTTTATTTCGGCACGATCCTCGTGGCCTGGTGGCTGATCGCCGCAGCCTCTGGTGCCGCCTATTACGATTGGGTCAGCTGGCTGTTCGGCACGTGGATCGGCAAACTCGTCCTCTTCGGCTACACCTGGGCCCTCGTCCATCACATGCTTGGCGGCATCCGCCACTTCATTTGGGACCTCGGCTACGGCTACGAGAAGCATTTTGCGACGAAGATGGCCAAGGCGACGATCATCGGATCGGTTTCCCTGACGTTGCTGATCTGGGTGATCGGCTATCTGGTTCGGTACTGAGGGAATACGACATGGATATGCGCACACCTCTCGCCAAGGTTCGCGGCCTCGGCTCCGCCAAGGAGGGGACCGATCATTTCTGGCGCCAGCGTCTGACGGCTGTCTCCAATGTACCGCTGCTGATCTTCTTCGCCTTCTTCGTGGCCCGCTATGCTGGCGCCCCCCATGCGGAAGTCGTAGCTGCGCTCTCCAATCCGTTCGTCGCGGTGATCATGGGTCTCGTTCTCCTTTCCGGTTTCACCCACATGCGGCTCGGCATGCAGGTGATCATCGAAGACTACGTGCATGCAGAAGGCATCAAGATCGCTCTTCTCATGCTCAACACATTTTTCGCGATCTCGGTCGGCGGGCTCTGTCTTTTCGCCATCCTGAAGATCGCTTTTGCAGGGTAATTTCGCCATGGCATCGATCAGTTCACCCGCTGCAAACGGCAGGGCTTACCAATATGTCGATCACGCCTTCGACGTCGTCGTCGTCGGCGCCGGCGGCGCGGGCCTCCGCGCGACCCTCGGCATGGCCGAGCAGGGCCTGAAGACGGCCTGCATCACCAAGGTTTTTCCGACCCGCTCGCACACCGTCGCGGCCCAGGGCGGCATCGCCGCGTCGCTGCAGAACATGACGCCCGACAGCTGGCAGTGGCATCTCTACGACACGGTCAAGGGGTCCGACTGGCTCGGCGACGTCGACGCCATGCAGTATCTCACCATGGAAGCGCCGAAGGCGGTCTACGAGCTCGAGCACTACGGCGTGCCGTTCTCGCGCAACGAGGAAGGCAAGATCTACCAGCGGCCCTTCGGCGGCCACATGCAGAACTACGGCGAAGGCCCGCCGGTGCAGCGCACCTGCGCGGTTGCCGACCGCACTGGCCATGCGATCCTGCACACGCTCTACGGCCAGTCGCTCCGGAACAACGCCGAATTCTTCATCGAATATTTCGCCATCGACCTGATCATGTCGGACGACGGGCGCTGCACCGGCGTCGTCGCCTGGAACCTTGATGACGGCACGATCCACCGCTTTTCGGCGAAGATGGTGGTGCTGGCGACCGGCGGTTACGGCCGCGCCTATTTCTCGGCGACGTCGGCACACACCTGCACCGGCGACGGCGGCGGCATGATCGCCCGCGCCGGCCTGCCGCTCCAGGACATGGAGTTCGTGCAGTTCCACCCGACCGGCATCTACGGCTCCGGCTGTCTGATCACCGAAGGGGCGCGCGGCGAAGGCGGTTATCTCGTCAATTCGGAAGGCGAGCGCTTCATGGAGCGTTATGCCCCGTCCGCCAAGGACCTCGCCTCGCGCGACGTCGTCTCGCGCTGCATGACGCTCGAAATCCGCGAAGGCCGCGGCGTCGGCAAGAACAAGGACCACATCTTCCTGCATCTCGACCATCTCGATCCGACGGTGCTGCACGAACGCCTGCCGGGCATTTCCGAGAGCGCGAAGATCTTTGCCGGCGTTGACGTCACCCGCGAGCCGATCCCGGTTCTGCCGACCGTCCACTACAACATGGGCGGCATTCCCACCAACTATTGGGGCGAGGTGCTGAATGCCGACAGCGAGAACCCCGAGCGCCTCGCGCCCGGCCTGATGGCGGTCGGCGAAGCGGGCTGCGCCTCGGTTCACGGCGCCAATCGCCTCGGCTCCAATTCGCTGATCGACCTGGTCGTCTTCGGCCGCGCTGCGGCGATCCGTGCTGGCCAGATCATCGACCGCCAGGAATCCATTCCGGCGCTCAACACCGCTGCCTGCGACCGCATCGTCGAGCGTTTCGACCGCCTGCGGCATGCCAATGGCAGGACGCCGACGGCGGTGCTGCGCGAGAAGATGCAGCGCGCCATGCAGGACGACGCCGCCGTCTTCCGCACGCAGGAATCGCTCGAATCCGGCTGCCGTCGCCTCTCGGAGATCTGGAAGGAGCTTTCCGACGTCAAGGTCACCGACCGCTCGATGATCTGGAATTCCGACCTTGTCGAAACGCTGGAGCTGGAAAACCTGATGGCCAATGCCATCACGACTATCTACGGCGCCGAAGCACGCAAGGAGAGCCGCGGTTCGCATGCGCGCGAGGATTACACCGAAGGCCCGTTCGGGGGGCGCGACGACGTCAACTGGCGCAAGCATACGCTTGCCTGGGTCAACGAGGCCGGCGATGTCCGGCTCGACTACCGCCCGGTTCACACCGACCTGATCGCCGAGGGCATCGATCCGATGAAGATCGCCCCGAAGGCGCGCGTGTACTAGTGTTCGGGGCGCAAGAAACTGCGTTTGAGCATGATGCGCGTCAGCGCTCGCAGCTCTATGCGGCATTCCCGATTTTCATGCAGAAGGATTTTGAGGCTCCGGTAAACAACGCTGGTTATCAAGTTGGAGTTGATTATAGTTATCCTGCGTTGCTCCGTGAGATGATTAGTGCTGCTATCGTAACCTACTCTCTGCGAAATAAGTCTATTGATCACGTCCGAAAAACATATCTCAAAGATATTCGCTATGAAGCCGATCCAGGATCGGAGTCAAGACTTGATCGAGGCTACAAACGGGCATGCTTCTCGCGGCTTTCCCGAATACAGGAAGCGATAACGTCATATCCACCTATGTTGAATCGAGAACCGACTGTCGGGGAGTGGATAGGCGACTTAACCCTTATCAGAGTCGACTACAGCTTCAGGCGGGCATTCGCCGAAGCCGACAAGGGCGCTCTGTTCGAAGCTGTCGCCATCGCAAGAATGATTCTTGAGCAGCTAGCGTGGGTTTATGTCATTCGAAGGGTCGACGACGCGAAGCAGATCCAGAAAACCCAAACGACCAAATGCTTAGGCACTGCGGCGGCGAAGTTCCGAACGATCGGCCGCCTCTATGGATGGATGAGTGACCATGTACATTGGGGTTACAATGCACATGTGAAGGTGATTACGGCCAAGGACGGATTTTCTGGAGCGTGGCTCGCCACCCCGGACTTTAAGGCGACCGCATACGCAATGCTTATAGCGTTGACGGCGATTGTCTTCGAATTGGTCATAACGCTACTCGGCGACTACCCTGAACTCGTTGAAAACAATGTGCTAAAACAGTGGCTCGGCGAAAGCGACGATTTTAGCCCGGTTTCGATGGTCGAACGTATTTATGATTTGTCCGATGAATCGGAAGACATCAAAACGATTCTCGAAATTGTGAAGGTGGCAACTAACGATGGTTGAACTCGCTCTCCCCAAGAACTCGCAGGTGACCGAAGGCAAGGTCTGGCCGAAGCCGGTCGGCGCGACGAACCTGCGTGAATACCGCGTTTATCGCTGGAATCCGGACGAGGGTAAGAACCCACGCGTCGACACCTACTACATCGACATCGACGACTGCGGTCCGATGGTGCTCGACGGCCTGCTCTACATCAAGAACAAGATCGATCCGACGCTGACGCTTCGCCGCTCCTGTCGCGAGGGCATCTGCGGCTCCTGCGCGATGAACATTGACGGCACCAACACGCTCGCCTGCACCAAGGGCATGGACGAGATCAAGGGAACGGTGAAGATCTATCCGCTGCCGCATATGCCGGTGGTCAAGGATCTGGTGCCAGATCTCACCAATTTCTATGCCCAGCACCGCTCGATCGAGCCTTGGCTGAAGACCGTTTCGCCGACGCCGGCCAAGGAATGGAAGCAGAGCCACGAGGATCGCCAGAAGCTCGACGGCCTCTACGAGTGCATCCTTTGCGCCTGCTGCTCGACTTCCTGTCCGAGCTACTGGTGGAACGGCGACCGCTATCTCGGCCCGGCCGTTCTCCTGCAGGCCTATCGCTGGCTGATCGATAGCCGCGACGAGGCGACCGGCGAGCGGCTCGACAATCTCGAGGATCCGTTCCGGCTCTACCGGTGCCACACGATCATGAACTGCGCCCAGGCCTGTCCGAAGGGGCTCAACCCGGCCAAG
The DNA here is from genome assembly GCF_029892065.1 of Sinorhizobium garamanticum. NCBI lineage: Bacteria > Pseudomonadati > Pseudomonadota > Alphaproteobacteria > Hyphomicrobiales > Rhizobiaceae > Sinorhizobium > Sinorhizobium garamanticum. Next base: position 1,579,556 of record NZ_CP120373.1, read on the forward strand.
GCGATCGGCGAAATCAAGAAGATGCTGGTCGAGCGCAGGGTCTAGTCGCCGGCAACTATTGTCGGCTTCGACGGCGGGCTCTCTGGCCCGCCGTTTGCGTATCTCACGAACTTCACGGCCCCGTGTCGGCATTTGATTTTGAAACTTTCGGCCGTCCTCATAGCTTTATGTTGGGGATCGGAGATTGCGATGAATCGTTTGCTGTTTGCACTTGTCACCGGTTGCTTGCTGTCCTTACCGGCGCGGGCGGCCGAGTCGCAGTTTGCGCTGTTTGCCGGCGGCTGTTTCTGGTGCGTTGAGACCGATTTCGACGGCGTGCCCGGCGTTCTCGAGACGATTTCGGGCTATGCCGGCGGCAAGAGCGCCAATCCGACCTATGAGGACTACGCGAGCGGCGGCCATCGCGAAGTGGTCCGCATCAAGTTCGATCCGGACAGGGTTTCCTATTCGATGCTGGTCTCGGTGCTGTTCCACACAACCGACCCGACGGACGGCGGCGGTCAGTTCTGCGATCGCGGCTTTGCCTACACGACCGCGATCTACGCGCTTGACGAACGGCAGGCGATGGACGCGAAGGCCGGAAAGATCAAGGCTGAAGCCGAACTCGGAAAGCCGATCGTCACACCGGTCGAGGGTGCTGCAAAATTCTGGCCGGCCGAGGAGTATCATCAGGACTTCGGCGCACGAAACCCGATTCGCTATTGGTATTACAGGAACGGCTGCGGCAGGAACCGGACGGTCGAGGCGCTCTGGGGCGACCGTGCCTATGCCGGCGTCAATCACTGATTGTATTCTCGCCGCCTGGCCTTGCCGCATTTTCCGCGTCGGCGGATGCGGAGGGCACCCGTTCCAACCGGCGTTTCAATCGTGCAACAGGTGCTGCTGAAATGCCTTCCCTTGATTTGTCAGGTGGATTTGCTGTAGTTCGGCCATTATTATCGCGTTGCATCATGGTTCGACGAAGATATTGGGGGTAAGAGACATGCGGGTTTTTCATGCGGCGGCGGGGCTGGCGGTTGTGCTTGCGCTGACCGGATGCCAGCGGACATCCATGGGTGGTTTCGGTTCTCAGGATGTTTCGCCTGCTCCGCTGCAGGCTGCGCCCGTTCCGACGGTTTCGTCGGGCCAGCTCCCTGACCCGACGACCAACACCTCGCAGTTCCCGGCGGCACCCACCGCTGGCGCCGCAGCTCCCGGCGGCGCGCCGGCCGGCACGCAGGTCGCGGCCGCCCCGAACGCGCTCGACGTGACGAAGGAATCGATGGTCGGCAATTGGCGTGTGTCGAGCGCCGGCAGCTCCTGTGACATGTTCCTGACGCTGACGAACCTCGGCAGCGGATCGCGCGGCGGCACGCGCGGCTGCGCCGGCGAGCTGACGACGATGGGCTCCTGGGAAGTCGCCGGCAAGCAGGTGGTGCTAAAGGACCGGGGCGGCAATCCGATCGCACGCCTCTACAAGACCGCAGACGCGCGCTTCGACGGCTCGACCAACAGCGGGCAGCCGGTCAGCCTCAGCCGCTGACGGCCGCCAACGCCCGGCGCTCAGCCGAACGCGGGACGAGGACGTGTGAGCAGTCTTGCCCGTCCCGTGCCTCTCGCCTAAATTGCTCCTTGCTCACCTTGGGTGCCGCGTGCTCAACCCAGACGACAGCATTGTTCACAAGCTTGAAACGCTCGTTACCACCGGCGAACGACAGCGCGACCCGGCGCAAATTGCGATCGCGCGGCGACTCGACCACCTGACCGCGGAGCTGCTTGCCAGCAGGCCGTCGCGCAAGTCCAATGCGCTCGGCTGGCTCTTTGCCTCGCGCAAGAAGGATCACGCTCCGGTCAAGGGCCTTTACATCCACGGCGGCGTTGGTCGCGGCAAGACGATGCTGATGGACATGTTCTTCGACGCCGTGCCGATCCAGCGCAAGCGTCGGGCGCATTTCCACGAGTTCATGGCGGATGTGCACGAGCGCATCTACAAGCATCGCCAGAAACTCAAGAATGGCGAGACTAAGCAGGCCGACCCGATCCCGCCGGTGGCCTCCGAGCTCTTTGGCGAGGCCCGGCTCCTGTGCTTCGATGAATTTTCTGTCAGCGACATCGCCGATGCGATGATTCTGGCGCGCCTCTTCGGCGAACTCTTCGCCAAGGGATGCGTCCTCGTCGCGACCTCGAACGTCGAGCCGAGCGATCTTTATCGTCATGGCCTCAATCGTGGCCTTTTTCTCCCCTTCATTGATCTTCTGAAGGCGAATACGGAGATCATCTCGCTCGACACCGAGACGGATTACCGCCTGCAGAAGACCGACGGAAATCCGGTCTGGCTTTCACCGCTCGGCCCGGAGGCGGAGGCGGCGATGGCGCGCGCCTGGTACGTCGAGACCAACGGGGCACCGGAAGCACCGGCGGAGATCAGCCGCAAGGGGCGCAAGATCCACGTGCCGTCGGCGTCCGGCCGAAGCGCCCGGTTTACTTTCGCCGACCTTTGCGCGCAGCCGCTCGGTGCTGCCGACTATCTCGCCATCCTGACGCAATACAGCACGATCTTCCTCGACCACGTCCCGCATCTGGGACCTCACCTGCGCAACGAGACCAAGCGATTTATCATCCTCGTCGATGCCCTTTACGATCAGGGCGCCCGCCTCTTCGCCTCCGCTGCGGCCGAGCCGCAGCACCTGTTGACCGCGAAGAAGGGAACCGAAGGCTTCGAGTTCGATCGCACCGTGTCGCGCCTGATCGAGATGCAGAGCAAGGAATATGCGGCGCAACATCCGGCAAGAATGACCGTTTGATGACGCAACGGCGACATACTTTCTTACGTTTACGTAAGAGTTTTATGATCTAACCGATTGAATTTGCTCTGTCAAAAAGTATGCATTGATATTTTACCATTTGCCGTTTAAGGGCTTTCCGCGAAGGTTTGGCGTTTTGCCGCGTTTCAGGCCTCGATCATTTTGGGATCACAAAGGAAGCACTTTCATGGCGCGCAACAAGATCGCACTTATCGGCTCAGGGATGATTGGTGGCACGCTGGCACATCTCGCCGGCTTGAAGGAATTGGGCGACATTGTCCTTTTCGACATTGCCGACGGCATTCCTCAGGGCAAGGGCCTCGATATCGCACAGTCGTCGCCGGTCGAAGGTTTCGATGCATCGCTCACGGGCGCGAGCGACTATTCTGCGATCGAAGGTGCTGACGTCTGCATCGTCACCGCCGGCGTGCCGCGCAAGCCGGGCATGAGCCGCGATGACCTGCTCGGCATCAACCTGAAAGTGATGGAGCAGGTCGGCGCCGGCATCAAGAAATATGCGCCGAACGCCTTCGTCATCTGCATCACCAACCCGCTCGACGCCATGGTGTGGGCGCTGCAGAAGTTCTCGGGCCTGCCGAAGAACAAGGTCGTCGGCATGGCCGGCGTTCTCGACTCCTCGCGCTTCCGCCTCTTCCTCAGCCAGGAATTCAACGTGTCCGTCCAGGACGTCACGGCTTTCGTGCTCGGCGGCCACGGCGACACGATGGTGCCGCTCGCCCGCTATTCGACCGTTGCCGGCATTCCGCTGACCGATCTCGTTCAGATGGGCTGGGTCACCAAGGACCGCCTCGAGGAAATCATCCAGCGCACCCGTGACGGCGGCGCCGAAATCGTCGGCCTCCTGAAGACAGGCTCGGCCTATTATGCGCCGGCTGCTTCCGCGATCGAGATGGCGGAAGCCTACCTCAAGGACAAGAAGCGCGTGCTTCCCTGCGCGGCCCATCTTTCCGGCCAGTACGGCGTCAAGGACATGTATGTCGGCGTGCCGACGATCATTGGCGCCGGCGGCGTCGAGCGCATCATCGAGATCGACCTCAACAAGGGCGAGAAGGAAGCCTTCGACAAGTCGGTGGCGGCGGTCGCAGGCCTTTGCGAGGCTTGCATCAGCATCGCACCCAGCCTGAAGTAACCGCCATCCGGCCAATCAGACAGGAACAACTCCATGAACATTCATGAATATCAGGCCAAGGCTCTCTTGAAGAGCTATGGCGCGCCGGTCGCCGAAGGCGTCGCGATCTTCTCCGCCGACGAAGCGGAAGCTGCTGCTAAGAAGCTGCCGGGACCGCTCTACGTGGTGAAGAGCCAAATCCACGCTGGTGGTCGCGGCAAGGGCAAGTTCAAGGAACTCGGCCCCGACGCCAAGGGTGGCGTGCGGCTCGCGAAGTCCGTAGACGAGGTCGTCGCCAATGCCAAGGAGATGCTTGGCAACACGCTGGTGACCAAGCAGACCGGTCCGGCCGGCAAGCAGGTCAACCGCCTCTATATCGAGGACGGCGCCGACATCGACCGCGAACTCTATCTTTCGATCCTCGTCGATCGCTCGGTCGGCCAGGTTGCCTTCGTGGTTTCGACCGAGGGCGGCATGGACATCGAGGCGGTTGCCGAGCACACGCCGGAGAAGATCGTCACCGTGGCGATCGATCCGGACAAGGGCGTCACTGCGGAAAACCTGAAGACGCTCGCCGACGCGCTGAAGCTTGAGGGCGAGGCACGGGCCGATGCTGAAAAGCTCTTCCCGATCCTCTACAAGGCCTTCGTCGAGAAGGACATGAGCCTGCTCGAGGTCAACCCGCTGATCGTCATGAAGAACGGCCGCATGCGCGTGCTGGACGCCAAGGTCTCCTTCGACGGCAACGCGCTCTTCCGCCACGAGGACGTCGTCGCTCTGCGCGACACCACGGAAGAGGACGAGAAGGAAATCGAAGCCTCCAAGCACGACCTCGCCTATGTCGCGCTCGACGGCAACATCGGCTGCATGGTCAACGGCGCCGGTCTTGCCATGGCGACTATGGACATCATCAAGCTCTATGGCGCCGAACCCGCGAACTTCCTCGATGTCGGCGGTGGCGCTTCGAAGGAGAAGGTGACACATGCCTTCAAGATCATCACTGCCGATCCGGCCGTGAAGGGCATTCTCGTCAACATCTTCGGCGGCATCATGAAGTGCGACGTCATCGCCGAAGGCGTGCTCGCCGCCGTCAAGGAAGTGGGTCTCAAGGTGCCGCTCGTCGTCCGCCTCGAAGGCACGAATGTCGAACTTGGCAAGAAGATCATCAATGAATCGGGCCTCAACGTCATCTCCGCCGATGATCTGGACGATGCCGCCCAGAAGATCGTTGCAGCCGTGAAGGGAGCCTGAGGTTTCATGTCCATCCTGATCAACAAAGACACCAAGGTCCTGGTTCAGGGCCTGACCGGCAAGACCGGTACCTTCCACACCGAGCAGGCGCTCGCCTATAACGGCACGAAGATGGTCGGCGGTATCCACCCGAAGAAGGGTGGCGAGACCTGGACCGGCGCCAAGGGCGAGCAACTCCCGATCTTCGCGTCTGTTGCCGAAGGCCGTGACGCGACCGGCGCCAATGCATCGGTCATCTATGTTCCGCCGGCGGGCGCTGCCGCCGCGATCATCGAAGCGATCGACGCGGAAATTCCGCTGATCGTCTGCATCACCGAAGGCATCCCGGTCGCCGACATGGTGAAGGTCAAGGCGCGCCTGGAGAGGTCCTCCTCGCGTCTCATCGGCCCCAACTGCCCGGGCGTGCTCACCCCGAACGAATGCAAGATCGGCATCATGCCGGGCAACATCTTCCGCAAGGGCTCGGTAGGCGTGCTGTCGCGCTCCGGTACGCTCACCTACGAGGCCGTCTTCCAGACCACCAACGAAGGCCTCGGCCAGACGACCGCCGTCGGCATCGGCGGCGACCCGGTCAAGGGTACCGAGTTCATCGACGTCTTGGAAATGTTCCTCGCCGACGACGAGACCAAGTCGATCATCATGATCGGTGAAATCGGCGGTTCGGCCGAAGAGGACGCGGCGCAGTTCCTGAAGGACGAAGCCAAGCGCGGCCGCAAGAAGCCGATGGTCGGCTTCATCGCCGGCCGTACGGCCCCTCCCGGCCGCACCATGGGCCATGCCGGCGCGGTCATCTCCGGCGGCAAGGGCGGCGCGGAAGACAAGATCGCGGCGATGGAATCGGCCGGTATTCGCGTCTCGCCGTCGCCGGCACGCCTCGGCAAGACGTTGGTCGAGGTCCTGAAGGGCTGAGATTCCGAAAGCGAGGCTTGGGGCCGGCGCAGTCTGCCGGCCCCAAGCCGGATCCAATTAATGACGCAAGCTTGGTGCAGTAAAAGCGCCGAATAAAGATGAACGACCGGGAAGACCCGGCATCCCAACTTCAGTCAGGAGGCGAACCAGGGGTTCGCGAAAGACCATGACAAGGCAAGAGGCCAACGAGCAATTCCAGCTCACATCGTTTCTGGATGGCGCCAATGCTGCTTATATCGAGCAGCTCTATGCGCGTTACGAAGCGGATCCGTCCTCCGTTTCGTCCGAATGGCAATCCTTCTTCAAGGCGCTCGCCGACCGGCCGGAAGACGTTGTGAAGGCCGCCAAGGGCGCCTCCTGGAAAAAAAGCAACTGGCCGATCGCCGCCAATGGCGAACTCGTGTCCGCGCTCGACGGCGACTGGGGCGTCGTTGAGAAAGTTATCGAAAAGAAGGTCAAGGCCAAGGTCGAGGAAGCTGCTGCCGTCACCGGTGTCCCGGTCAGCGAGGCGGAGGTTCATCAGTCGACGCGCGATTCCGTCCGCGCCATCATGATGATCCGCGCCTACCGCATGCGCGGCCACCTGCACGCCAAGCTCGATCCGCTCGGCCTTGCCGACCCGGTCGAGGACTACGAAGAGCTCTCGCCAAAGACCTACGGCTTCGAAGAGAAGGACCTCGACCGCAAGATCTTCATCGACAACGTGCTCGGCCTCGAATACGCGACCGTGCGCGAAATGGTCGAAATCCTCGAGCGGACCTACTGTTCGACGATGGGCGTCGAATTCATGCATATGTCCAACCCCGAGGAGAAGGCCTGGATCCAGGCCCGTATCGAAGGTCCGGACAAGGGCGTCGAATTCACGCCCGAGGGCAAGAGGGCGATCCTGCAGAAGCTTATCGAGTCCGAAGGCTTCGAGCAGTTCATCGATGTCAAGTACAAGGGCACGAAGCGTTTCGGCCTCGACGGCGGCGAGTCGCTGATCCCGGCGCTGGAGCAGATCATCAAGCGCGGCGGTCAGGAAGGCCTCAAGGAAATCGTGCTCGGCATGGCCCACCGCGGCCGCCTCAACGTTCTTTCCCAGGTGATGGCCAAGCCGCATCGCGCCATCTTCCACGAGTTCAAGGGCGGCTCCTATGCGCCCGATGACGTGGAAGGTTCTGGCGACGTCAAATATCACCTCGGCGCTTCCTCCGACCGCGAATTCGACGGCAACAAGGTGCACCTGTCGCTGACGGCGAACCCGTCGCATCTCGAGATCGTCAACCCGGTCGTCATGGGCAAGGCACGCGCCAAGCAGGACCAGATGGCGACGGTGTTCGAGGGCGACATCATTCCGCTGCGCGAACGCGTAAAGGTTATGCCGCTCCTGCTGCATGGCGACGCTGCCTTCGCCGGCCAGGGCGTCATCGCAGAAATCCTGGGCCTCTCTGGCCTGCGCGGCCACCGCGTCGCCGGTACCGTGCACTTCATCATCAACAACCAGATCGGCTTCACCACGAACCCGGCCTTCTCGCGCTCCTCGCCCTATCCGTCGGACGTGGCGAAGATGATCGAAGCGCCGATCTTCCACGTGAACGGCGATGACCCGGAAGCCGTCGTCTACGCGGCCAAGGTCGCGACCGAATTCCGGATGAAGTTCCACAAGCCGGTCGTCGTCGACATGTTCTGCTACCGCCGCTTCGGCCACAACGAGGGCGACGAGCCGGCATTCACGCAGCCGAGGATGTACAAGGCCATCCGCGCCCATAAGACGGTCGTCCAGCTCTATTCGGAACGGCTGATCGCCGAAGGTCTCATGACCGAGGGCGAGGTCGAGAAGATGAAGGCGGACTGGCGCGCCCATCTCGAGCAGGAGTTCGAGGCCGGCCAGTCCTACAAGCCGAACAAGGCCGATTGGCTCGATGGAGCCTGGTCGGGCCTGCGCACGGCCGACAACCAGGATGAGCAGCGCCGCGGCAAGACCTCGGTACCGATGAAGCAGCTGAAGGAAGTCGGCCGCAAGATTTCCGAGATCCCGGCTGGCTTCAACGCCCACCGCACGATCCAGCGTTTCATGGAAAACCGTGCCAGCATGGTGCAGACCGGTGAGGGCATCGACTGGGCAATGGCGGAAGCGCTCGCCTTCGGCACGCTTGTCACCGAGGGCACGAAGATCCGCCTCTCGGGCCAGGACTGCGAGCGCGGCACGTTCTCGCAGCGTCACTCGGTTCTTTATGACCAGCAGACGGAGGAGCGCTACATTCCGCTCGCCAACCTGTCGCCGACCCAGGCTCGCTACGAGGTCATCAACTCGATGCTCTCGGAAGAGGCGGTGCTCGGCTTCGAATATGGCTATTCGCTTGCCCGTCCGAACGCACTGACGCTGTGGGAAGCCCAGTTCGGCGACTTCGCCAACGGTGCTCAGGTGGTCTTCGACCAGTTCATCTCGTCCGGCGAACGCAAGTGGCTGCGCATGTCCGGCCTCGTCTGCCTGCTGCCGCACGGCTATGAAGGCCAGGGGCCGGAGCACTCCTCCGCGCGCCTGGAACGCTTCCTGCAGCTCTGCGCGGAAGACAACATGCAGGTCGCCAACGTCACCACGCCGGCCAACTACTTCCACATCCTGCGCCGCCAGGTGAAGCGCGATTTCCGCAAGCCGCTGATCCTGATGACGCCGAAGTCGCTGCTCCGGCACAAGCGGGCGGTCTCCAGCCTCTCCGAAATGGCGGGCGAGAGTTCCTTCCACCGGCTGCTCTGGGACGATGCGGAGGTCATCAAGGACGGCCCGATCAAACTGCAGAAGGATTCGAAGATCCGTCGCGTCGTGATGTGCTCGGGCAAGGTCTATTACGACCTGCTCGAGGAGCGCGAGAAGCGCGGTGTCGACGACATTTACCTGCTGCGCGTCGAGCAGCTCTATCCGTTCCCGGCCAAGGCTCTGATCAACGAACTCAGCCGCTTCCGCAATGCGGAAATGGTCTGGTGCCAGGAAGAGCCGAAGAACATGGGCGCCTGGTCGTTCATCGATCCCTATCTCGAATGGGTGCTCGCCCATATCGACGCCAAGTATCAGCGGGTGCGCTACACCGGCCGTCCGGCCGCCGCTTCGCCGGCAACCGGCCTGATGTCTAAGCACATGGCGCAACTTGCCGCCTTCCTCGAGGACGCGCTGGGGGGCTGATAGGCTCCCCACGGTCTGCCAATCGCTGGAGCACTTCCAGGAAAAGTGCGTAGCGGTTTTCCGTCCGGAAGTGCGTAACTCAAAGAGCTAGAAACAGATATCTGATCAACGGAACAAAAATCATGGCAACAGAAATCCGCGTTCCCACTCTCGGCGAATCCGTCAGCGAAGCGACCGTCGGCACCTGGTTCAAGAAGGTCGGCGATGCGATCAAGGCTGACGAACCGATCCTCGAACTCGAGACCGACAAGGTAACGATCGAAGTGCCGGCACCGGCAGCCGGCACGCTCTCCGAAATCGTAGCGCAGGCGGGCGAGACCGTCGGCCTCGGCGCGTTGCTCGGCCAGATCGCCGAAGGCGCCGGTGCCGCCGCTGCTGCTCCGGCTCCGGCCGAGAAAAAGCCTGAACCCGCGGCTGCCGCTCCGGCCCCGCAGCCAGCCGCCGCGCCAGCGCAGCAGGCGCCGACGTCGATGCCGCCGGCTCCGGCTGCCGCCAAGCTTATCGCGGAAAACAATCTCGCCGCCGACCAGATCGACGGCTCTGGCAAGCGTGGCCAGGTGCTGAAGGGTGACGTGATCGCCGCTCTCGCCAAGGGCGTTTCGGCCCCTGCCGCCGAACCGGCGAAAGTCCAGGCGCGTGCGCCGGCGCCGGCCGAGGATGCCGTCCGCGAAGAACGGGTCAAGATGACACGGCTGCGCCAGACGATCGCCAAGCGCCTCAAGGACGCACAGAACACGGCCGCGATGCTCACCACCTACAACGAGGTGGACATGAGCGCGGTGATGAGCCTGCGCAACAAGTACAAGGACATCTTTGAGAAGAAGCACGGCGTCAAGCTCGGCTTCATGGGCTTCTTTACCAAGGCTGTCACGCATGCGCTGAAGGAATTGCCGGCGGTCAACGCCGAGATCGACGGCACCGACGTCATTTACAAGAACTTCTGCCACATCGGCGTCGCTGTCGGTACCGACAAGGGCCTTGTCGTGCCGGTCGTTCGCGATGCCGACCAGATGTCGATCGCCGAGATCGAGAAGGAAATCGGCCGCCTCGGCAAGGCCGCTCGCGATGGCGCGCTGTCGATGGCCGACATGCAGGGCGGCACCTTCACGATCTCCAACGGCGGTGTCTACGGCTCGCTGATGTCTTCGCCGATCCTCAACGCGCCGCAGTCCGGCATTCTCGGCATGCACAAGATCCAGGACCGCCCGGTTGCGATCGGCGGACAGGTCGTCATCCGCCCGATGATGTATCTCGCTCTCTCCTACGATCACCGTATCGTCGACGGTAAGGAAGCGGTCACCTTCCTGGTGCGCGTCAAGGAGAGCCTTGAAGATCCGGAACGCCTGGTGCTCGATCTCTAAGACAGGCGGGGGCGAGAGCCCCCGCTTCTTCTCGTGGGATGCGCGGATGTCGTTGGAACTGAGCTACCTCCTGTGGAGCGCCCTGCTCGCCTTCGTCTACATGATGGCGCAGGCGGGCGCCTATCGCCTGCAGAACGGCCTCGTCGAGGCGGATCCCAACCGGGACGTTCAGCCGCCGCCGGATGTTTTTACGGCACGCGCGACGCGGGCGCTCCGCAATTTCCACGAGACCTATCCGATCTTCATCGTACTCGTCGTCGTGGCGGAGTTCACCGGACGCGGCGGACCGCTGACCGGCTGGGGAGCGGCGATCTGGTTCTGGGCGAGGGCGGCTTACCTGCCGATCTATGTCGGTGGTCTGGGTCTGGTTCGCTCGGCAGTGTGGGGTGTGTCCGCTATCGGACTTGCCCTGATGTTTGCAGGCATCGCGATCTAGAAGGAGGACGAAGCATGGCATCCGCACCGAATATTCCACCTATCCAGGCTCATATCTGCGTCAAGGACGGCCTTGCCGCCATCGCCTTTTACGAAAAGGCATTCGGCGCCGTTAACACGTTTCACCAGATGGCCGAGGACGGCAAACGCGTCATGCACGCCAATCTCGCCCTCTTCGGGGGCGAGATCATGCTGCATGACGAGTTTCCGGAATACGAGATGAGCATCAGTTCGCCCAAGACGGCAGGTGGCGCGAGCGTTGCGATCAACATCAATCTGGCGAAACCGGAAGATGTCGACCAGGCCTATGCCAGGGCGATCGCCGCCGGGGCATCGACAGTGATGGAGCCGCAGGATACGTTCTGGCAAGCACGCTATGCGCGCATCCAGGATCCATTCGGCCACATCTGGGCCCTCAACGCACCGGTCGCAAAATCATGAGCCACTATCTGATCGAACTCGCATCGCTGATGGCGATCTTCTCGTTCGCCATCGTCTCGCCCGGTGCCGACCTCGCCATGGTGATACGGCAGTCGCTGGTGCATGGGCGCCGTCAGGCCATCATCACATCCTTCGGCATCGGCACGTCGCTGATGTTTCACGTTACCTACACCATTCTCGGCCTGGGGCTGATCATTTCCCAGTCGATCTATCTGTTCAACATCGTCAAGTGGTGCGGCGTCGCCTACCTCGTCTATATCGGCATCAAGGCGCTGCGCGCCGGCCAGACGGAGATTGCGGTCGATGCGGGAGAGGTAAGGGCGGGCAGAGAGCAGTCGGCGGCAAAGGCCTTTGGCCTCGGCTTTGCCGCCAATGCGCTCAACCCGAAGGCGGTGTTCTTTTTCCTGTCGATCTTCTCGACGGTCGTCAGCGCCCATACGCCGATGATGGTCAAGTTCGGCTATGGCCTCGTCATGGCAAGCTGCCTGATCCTCTGGTTCATCGGCGTCAGCCTGTTCATGACGACGCCGCGCATGCGGGCTGCCTTCACCCGGGCGAGCAAGTGGATCGACCGGGCAAGCGGCGTGGTCTTCATCGGGCTCGGGCTGAAGTTAGCGACCGAGAAGGCTGCCTGATGACGGGCCGGAACGCTCTCCTCGCTTCGCTCGCGACCGTCTTGGCCGCCGCACCCGCCCTTGCGGACGAGTGCATCCAGGCGCGTGCGATCTACGCAGACCCTGCTGGCAGCTACGAGTTGCGGTTCGAGCCGGTCGGCTCGGAAAGCGCCGTCACCAGCAATCACTTCAAGGTCAAGTTCGGCAAGACCCGTCTGTCGCTCGACGGCGTCGTGATGCAATCCGGCGAGCCGCTGCGTGCGAACGGGATCGTCATGCATGATTGCCCGACAGGCGACGTCACCGGCGCGGAGCTTGAGGCCTGCACCGTCTGGGAGGGCGTGATCTATACGGTCGACAGGGCCGGCCGCATCGGCTTGCTTCAGGCGGAGGACGCGCCGGCTGCCGAACAGATCCTGCTCCCCGGTTTCGGCCCGTCGCTGCGCACGTCGAGCGCCTGGGGCGAGGGCAAGGCGAACGCCGACAGCTCCGACATCTTTGAGTTCAAGGGATGCGCCGGATGAGCCACGGGCGCGTCCTTCTCGTCACGGGCGGCAGCCGCGGAATAGGTGCCGCCGCCTGCATCGCAGCGGCAAGCGAAGGCTGGCGCGTCGCCATCAATTACGCCTCCAACCGGCAGGCCGCGGAAGAGGTGGTGCGTGCGGTCGAGGCGGCGGGCAGCGCCGCAATCGCCGTCGAGGGAGACGTCGGTTCTGAAGCCGGCGTGAAGGCGATCTTCTCCGTGGTCGACTCCGCCTTCGGCCGCCTCGACGGGCTCGTCAACAATGCCGGCATCGTCGGTCCGCCACAACGCATCGACGAGATTTCGCCGGAACGGCTGGACCGCATGTTCCGTGTCAACGTGACCGGTTCCATCCGCTGCGCGGCGGAAGCGGTGCTCAGGATGTCGACGCGTCACGGCGGGCGCGGCGGTTCGATCGTCAATCTTTCCTCCATCGCGGCCGTGCTCGGCGCACCGGGGCAATATGTCGACTATGCCGCCGCAAAGGGCGCGATCGACACGTTCACCGTCGGCCTGGCGCGTGAAGTGGCGGCGGAGGGCATTCGCGTAAATGCGGTGCGCCCCGGCATTATCGATACGGACATTCACGCCTCCGGCGGATTGCCGGACCGCGCCCGCGACATGGCGCCCTCGATCCCTGTGCAACGCCCCGGCACGGCCGGCGAAGTTGCCGATGCAATTCTCTATCTCCTGTCGGATAAGGCGACCTATGTGACGGGGGCAATTCTCAACGTCAGCGGCGGTCGCTAGCCGCCCTGAAACAAGGATTATCAAATGGCTTATGATCTCATCGTTATCGGAAGCGGCCCCGGCGGCTATGTCTGCGCCATCAAGGCGGCGCAGCTGGGCATGAAGGTTGCCGTGGTCGAAAAGCGCAGCACGTATGGCGGCACCTGCCTCAACGTCGGCTGCATTCCTTCCAAGGCGATGCTGCACGCTTCCGAGATGTTCCATCACGCGCAGCACGGCCTGGAGGCACTGGGCGTCGAAGTCGCAAGCGCGAAGCTCAACCTTCAGAAGATGATGGCCCACAAGGACGCGACCGTGAAGTCGAATGTCGACGGCGTCTCGTTCCTGTTCAAGAAGAACAAGATCGACGGCTTCCAGGGCCTGGGCAAGGTCCTGGGGCAGGGCAAGGTTTCCGTCACCAACGACAAGGGCGAGGAGCAGGTCCTCGAAGCAAAGAACATCGTGATCGCCACGGGCTCGGAGGTCGCCGGCATTCCGGGTGTCGAGTTCGAGTTCGACGAGAAGGTCATCCTCTCCTCGACCGGCGCTCTCGAGCTCGAAAAGGTGCCGGCGAGCATGATCGTCGTCGGCGGCGGCATCATCGGCCTCGAGCTCGGCTCGGTCTGGGCGCGCCTCGGCGCAAAGGTGACGGTGGTCGAATTCCTCGACACGATTCTCGGCGGCATGGACGGAGAGGTCGGCAAGCAGCTCCACCGGATGCTGACGAAGCAAGGCATCGACATCAAGCTCGGCGCCAAGGTGACAGGCGTTGCGAAGCCCGGCAGTGGCGCGAGAGTCACTTTCGAGCCGGTCAAGGGCGGCGAGTCGACCACGCTCGACGCGGACGTCGTACTGGTCGCGACCGGCCGCAAGCCCTGCACGGAGAATATGGGTCTCGCGAAGGCAGGTGTCGTGCTCGACTCGCGCGGCCGGATCGAGATCGATCGTCACTTCCAGACGAGCATCACCGGCGTCTACGCGATCGGCGACGTCGTGCGCGGTCCGATGCTGGCTCACAAGGCGGAGGACGAAGGCGTGGCCGTGGCGGAGATCATCGCGGGCCAGGCCGGTCACGTGAACTACGACGTCATTCCGAGCGTCGTCTACACCCAGCCGGAAGTGGCTTCGGTCGGCAAGACCGAGGAAGAACTCAAGGCCGCAGGCGTTGCTTACAAGGTCGGCAAGTTCCCCTTCACCGCCAATGGCCGCGCCCGCGCGATGCTCCAGACGGATGGTTTCGTCAAAATCTTGGCCGACAAGGAAACCGACCGCGTGCTCGGCGGCCATATCGTCGGCTTCGGTGCCGGCGAAATGATTCACGAGATCGCCGTGCTGATGGAATTCGGCGGTTCGTCGGAAGACCTCGGACGCACCTGCCATGGCCATCCCACCATGTCGGAAGCGGTCAAGGAAGCGGCGCTCGCCACCTTCTTCAAGCCGATCCACATGTGACAATTGGCCGGGGGGCTGCGACAAGCGGCCCCCTGCCATGCGCTGCCACGCGGCGCGAACATGAACGGACCGATATGAGGATCGTTCATGAGACCGCGAAGCGTCGCCGCTCACCTTCCGAACGCGATATTGCCCGAAGCCGACTGGGCGGATCGCTACGAGCTTCTCATTTTGAATGAGCAACTGACGGCGGGCGAGGCGGCCCGGCGCATGCTTGGCCAACTGCCGGCCTGGGTCCGCGCCTTTCTGGCACTTCGAAACCGCATCGTGTCACCCGTCGGGCTGAAGACCGCTGCACCAGCCGCGGATCGCGGTCTGATCGGATTTTTTCCGGTTTTGCTCGATGACAAGCGCAAGGCCGTTCTCGGCTTCGACGACCGGCATTTGGATTTTCGCATTATCGTGGACGTCCGCGAAGGTCCGGCCGACAGCCAGGTGGTCGGCGTCACGACCCTGGTGCGTCGCCGAAATTTATTCGGCCGCATCTATCTCGCGCTTGTCACGCCGTTCCACAAGACAATCGTCCCAGCATTGTTGGCCGGGCTGAACGAACGGCGCTGAACGCGAGCGATTCTAATAAGTTGAGACGCGGGAATGCGGGCGGAAAACCGCGCACACTTTTCCTCATCCCGCTCCTAGAGCCCTTCAGGGTTAAATGGAAGCAGTTCTGCCGGAGCAGGTTTTCGTCAGGGCAGAGGCGATTGGCGAAGGGGCGTACCCGGATGTACGTCCGAGCCGATCGCCTCTGAGCCTGGCGGAAAAATGCCCGGCCCTCCGGGTTGGCTGAAACGGGCCGCCTGATCGGCCGGCCGGCTTGGCCGTATGCTTTGGCTACGCCGCGCGCCGGCCGGTCGACCATCCGACTCCATTTGAGCCAACAGAACTGTTTCCATTTAAACCTGAAGGGCTCTAGTTTACCGGCGTGACGGTGAAGCCGCGTTGACGTAGGAGCTCGACCAGACCTTCCGCGCCGGATAGGTGCAGCGCACCAACGGCCATGAAGGCGTTGCCGCCCTTCAGGAACGGTTCGGCACGTGTCGCCATGATCTTGTTGCGGTCGATGATGATGCGCTGCTCGAAATCGGCAAAACCGAAGTCCTTTGCCGCAGTCTGCGAGGAAACGGACTTCATCATCGGCATGATCATTCCGGTGTCGCCGGAAAGATAGAGATCAGTCGTCGTCGCCATGACATCGTCAATCGTCTTGCCGAGCGCCAACGTCTCGATCAGCGCCTGCAGGTGGAGTTCGACAGGCAGCGAGTCCATTGCCGAAAGCTGCTCGACCAGCGTCTCCAGGCCCTTCAGCGTCTTCCCCTCCCTGACGGCGTCCTCCGCCAGCTTCTTATCGAGGAAGGAGGCGCCGCCGGCTTTGCGCGAGATCTCGCAGGCCGGAAGCGCGACGAAACTTGCAATCATCCACGGTTTCATCTTGGCGACGAGTGGCAGCGGAATGCCCCGTTCCTTAAGACCGGTTTCCAGCCGCACGCGATCTTCCGGCTTGAGAAAGTCGTTGATCGTCTTGTCGCCGGCAAACATGGTGAGGTCCGGGTGCATCATGATTGCCGCCGCCGCCTTCTTGTCGTCGACGATTTCGTCCGATTCGACGATGACAATTGCCGCCTTGGCAAAGGCGTCGACCGCACCTTCCGGCATCGCCAAGACGCGTGGGTCGGTGACGTGCATGGTGCCGAGCAGCCAGGAGGGGGCCAATCCTTGGGCTTCGATTTTCCAGAGGAGGCCCTTTCCGTTCGGTACCGCGTCGGCCTCCCGGCGCAGCGCGGCGAAGCGCGTCGGGTCCGACTGTTCCAGTCCCGTCAAGATGTTGCTGCCGCCGCAGGCGGACTCTTCGGCAGCGCGCGCATCCGAAATAGAAAGCAGTGCGGCGATCAGGCTCGCGAGCATCAGAAGATGCAGGGACGCGATCAGCCACGGGGCGCTATCTGCAAGCCTGTCGGCAAGATTGCGAATGGGTCTTGAGATCGGAAACGTCATCATCGGGCACCGATTCTGCACAGTTCTACTCGAAATGGCACAATTCCGGACGGAAGACCGCCGCACATCCTGGAACTGCTTTCTCGAACCCTACGCTGCGGTGATCACGGGTTCCTTAACGGGCTTGGTTAATCCGGCACTTCGCCGAATTTCAGGCACGTGGATGGGCGCGATCGTAAATTTCCAGGAGGCGCGCCGAATCGACGCCTGTGTAGACCTGTGTCGTCGAGAGGCTGGCATGGCCGAGCAGCTCCTGGATGGTGCGCAGGTCGCCACCGCCGGCGAGAAGATGCGTGGCGAAGGAATGACGCAGGGCGTGTGGTGTTGCCGAATCTGGAAGACCGAGGGCGGCGCGCAGTTTCTGCATCTCGCGCTGTATGATGGCCGGCTGAAGCGTGGCGCCGCGGGCACCGCGGAACAGCGGTACATCAGCGGCGAGGTGGTAGGGGCAAATCCTGGTGTAGTTGGCCACGGCCTCGGTCGCGGCGGCAATGAGCGGGACGATTCGCGTCTTGCCGCCCTTGCCGCTGACACGCAGCGATGAGCTGGCGCCGGCAAAATCATTGGGCGTAAGCGCGAGCGCTTCCGATATGCGCAGGCCGCAGCCGTAGAGAAGCGTCAGAACGGCCGCATTGCGGGCGGCGATCCACGGTTCTTCCGCAAGCTGCGCGTCCGCCGTAACGACCTTCAGCGCGTCGCGGTCTGTCAACGGTTTCGGGAGGGATTTCGGCTGCTTCGGCGAGCGCACAGCCTGAGCGCCCGCGGCGTTGGCAAGGCCATTTTTCTCCAGATAACGCAGGAAAGAGCGCAGGCCCGCAAGCCCGCGTCCCAGCGTGCGCGCGCCCGCACCGTGTTTGCGCCGCTGTGCAAGGAAGCCGCGCAGATCGGCCGGACGCAAACTGCGGATATCCTCCAGGCGCGGCGGCCCGGCGAGATGGCCCGTCAGGAAAGTCAGGAACTGCCGGGTGTCGCGCTCATAGGCCTCGACCGTCTTTGCGGACAGGCGGCGCTCCTTCGTGAGACTCGCCAGCCAGCGCTGGCGTTCCGCCATGACTTCGGGGTGACCAATTACAAGAAGCTCGTTCATCGTCGCTCCGGCGATTTCGTGTGCCGTACACAATGTCGCCGGGCGTCTTATGTTTTTGCTAACGCACTTCTTTTTGCTGTCGCACCCTTGGAATTTGTCATTGTTCGATCATATTGAACTGCGATGGTCGATCAGCAAACGCGGATGAGACTATGGCGAGACGGGATATGGGGGACGGATTCGCGCACTTTGCTGAGGCCATTGCCCTGGTTTCACAAGGGCAGCCCGGCCATATCGTCGACACGCTGATTGCCGAGCGCGGCAAGAAGATCGTCCGGCATCCGTTGTGGCCGGTGATGCGCCCCTTTCTCTACACGCTGCTCAACTATCGCAAGGCGATCGAATTCGCCGATGCGGTCGCCAACATGCAGGGCTTTCAGGCGTTCGAGCACTTGAGCTCGCTGCTTTCGCTCGACATTCGCGTCGACAAGGCCGAGCGCATCCCGGCAAAAGGCGGCTTTCTCCTTGTCAGCAATCATCCGACCGGCATTGCCGACGGCATAGCGGTCTTCGATCTTTTGAAGTCCCGCCGACCGGACATGATGTTCTTTGCGAATCGCGACGCGATCAGGGTCAATCCGCGATTCGTCGAGATGGTCATCCCGGTCGAATGGCGCGAAGAATACAAGAGCAAGCTCAAGGCCCGCGAAACGTTGCAGGTCACCAATCGCGCCATCGAAGAGGGCAAGGCAACCGTGCTTTTCCCTTCGGGCCGTATCGCCTACTGGGCCGATGGGCGCCTCAACGAACGTCCATGGAAAAGCTCCGCCGTCGGTTTCGCGCGCAAGTACGGTCTGCCGATTCTGCCGGTGCATATGGGCGCGCGCAATTCCGGTCTCTTCTACTGGTTCGCCAAATGGTCGACGGAACTGCGCGACATGACGGTGTTCCATGAACTTCTGAACAAGAAGGGCGACCTTTTCGATTTTCGCGTCGGCAATCTGATCGCGCCCGAAGCGCTCGACGGCGATCCGGCAGAGGTCACGCGTGCGCTGGAAAGACATACAGTCTTCAACCTCGCGGCCGATAGCGATGCCGTGTTCCAGCCGTCGGTCAGCCAGATCTGAACGGCACGGCTCTCTCCATGTCCGCCCCACATCCGGCCTGCCGGCCACCTTCTCCGCAAGCGGGGCGAAGGAGCTTCGCGGCGCCGCTGAAAATCCCCTCGCTCCGCTTGCGGGGAAGGGCGGGTGAGGGGCAAGCGGCACCAACCGCGATGGATAGACCAATTAAAAAGGCCCCGCATCGCTGCGAGGCCCCTTCTAGATTCCAGTCGCCGATCAGCCGATCTTCTGGCCGGTCTTTGCCCAGTCGGCCAGGAACATTTCCAGGCCCTTGTCCGTCAGCGGGTGCTTGACGAGCGCCTTCAGCGTTGCCGGCGGTGCGGTGACGACGTCGGCGCCGATGAGAGCGGCTTCCTTGACGTGGTTGACCGTGCGCACGGAGGCGGCGAGGATTTCCGTCTCGTAGCCGTAGTTGTCGAAGATGTGGCGGATTTCACGGATGAGGTCCATGCCGTCGAAGGCGATATCGTCGAGGCGGCCAATGAAGGGCGAGACGAAGGTAGCGCCGGCCTTGGCGGCAAGCAGCGCCTGGTTGGCGGAGAAGCAGAGGGTGACGTTCGTCTGGTGACCGTCCGAGGTCAGCGCCTTGCAGGCCTTGAGGCCGTCAAGCGTCAGCGGGACCTTGATGCAGATGTTGTCGGCGATCTTCGAAAGGGCGGCCGCCTCCTTCATCATCTCGCTGTATTCGGTTGCCGTCACTTCCGCAGAAACCGGTCCCTCGACGATCGAGCAGATTTCCTTGGTGACTTCAACGATGTCGCGGCCCGACTTCAGGATGAGCGACGGGTTCGTGGTGACGCCGTCGAGCAGGCCGAGGTCATTCAGTTCCCGGATTTCCTTCACATCGGCGGTATCAACGAAAAATTTCATGGAGGTGTCTCCCTTGGGGCATGATTGCCGTTGGGGCGCATATCTGCCGGCCGGAAAATCCGCGGGCAGAAACCGCGCGTTGAAACTCTGATGGAACCGTGACAAACCCTGCTATCCACAAGGCAGCGGTTCGCTGCGCAGTTTTCTTTAACTGAAAGCGGTGGCAAGGTCACGGCAAAATGACTCTTGATTCAACCGATTTATTCGGGGCCGTATTCGACCGCCGCATTGTGCCCGTCCTGGTGCCGATGCCGGCGCCGAGGGCCTATTCCTATGTGGTGCCGGATGGCATGGCGGTCGAGCCGGGATCGATCGTGCAGGTGCCGCTGGGGCCGCGTTTCGTCGTGGGCGTCGTTTGGGACGGTGCCGACGATGGTGCGGTCGATCCGAAGAAATTGAAGCAGATCGAGAAGGTGTTCGACTGCCCGCCGCTGACGGGCGACATGCGGGCCTTTCTCGATTGGGTGGCGGCCTATACGGTGACACCGCCCGGCCTCGTCGCACGCATGGCGTTGCGTGCGCCGACGGCATTCGATCCGGAGCCGATGGTGGAAGCGCTGCGGCTGACGGACCAACGGCCGGAGCGTATGACATCGGCGCGCGAACGGGTCATTGCGGCGGCAAGCGACGGTTTTTCCTGGACGCGGTCTGGGCTCGCGCATGCGGCGGGCGTTTCTTCCAGCGTCGTCGACGGACTTACCGCGCGGGGCGTGTTCGAAACCGTCTTCATGCCGCCGCCACCCGTTGTCGCCCCGCCCGATCCGTGTTTCGCCGCTCCCCGGCTGGAGGGCGCGCAGAAAAGCGCCGCGGCCGATCTGCTGGCGGCAGTGGAAGAGAGAAGATTCTCCGTTTCGCTCATCGACGGCATTACCGGCTCCGGCAAGACCGAGGTCTATTTCGAGGCGATCGCCGCGACCTTGCGTGCCGGCAAGCAGGTGCTGATCCTGCTGCCGGAAATCGCGCTTACCGCAAGTTTCCTCGAACGCTTCCAGGACCGCTTCGGTGCAAAGCCGGCGGAATGGCATTCGGACCTCGCACCGCGAACGCGCGAGAAGGTGTGGCGGCAGGTGACGACGGGCCAGGTGCGTGTCGTTGCCGGCGCCCGCTCGGCGCTGTTCCTGCCTTTCGAGGATCTTGGCTTGATCATCGTCGACGAGGAACACGATCCCGCCTACAAGCAGGAGGACCGCGTCTTCTACAATGCCCGCGATATGGCCGTGGTGCGCGGGCGGATCAGTGGCTTTCCGGTCGTGCTCGTCTCGGCAACGCCGTCCGTCGAAAGCCGCGTTAACGGCGAGATGGGCCGCTACAGGCCGATCCACCTGCCGACGCGCTTCGGCGATGCGGCGCTGCCGCATCTCGGCGTCGTCGACATGCGCCGCCATCCGCCCGAACGCGGTGGCTTTCTTTCGCCGGTGCTCCTCAACCAGATCGGCAAGGCGATCGGCCGCAGCGAACAGGCGCTCTTGTTTTTGAACCGGCGCGGCTACGCGCCCTTGACGCTCTGCCGTGTCTGCGGCCATCGGTTCCAGTGCCCGGACTGCTCGAGCTGGCTCGTCGAGCACCGCTTCCGCGGCCAGATCCAGTGCCATCACTGCGGCTACTCCGAAAGGACGCCGGAAGCCTGCCCAGAATGCGGCACGCTCGATCATCTGGTCGCCTGCGGCCCCGGGGTCGAGCGTATTGCCGAGGAGGTCGAGCGGCATTTTCCCGAGGCCCGGACGATTGTGCTCTCGTCCGACCTGATGGGTGTCAAACGGCTGAGGCTGGAACTGGAGGCGATCGCACGTGGCGAGGCGGACATCGTTATCGGCACGCAGCTCGTCGCCAAGGGCCATAACTTCCCGATGATGACGCTGGTCGGCATCGTTGACGCCGATCTCGGTCTCGCCAATGGCGATCCGCGGGCGGCGGAGCGGACGTTCCAGCTGCTCTCGCAGGTGACGGGGCGCGCCGGGCGGACGGGCCTGAAGAGCCTTGGCCTGCTGCAGACCTACCAGCCGCAGCACCCGGTGATGCAGGCGATCGTCTCGGGTGATTCGGACGCCTTCTACGAGCGCGAGATCAACGAGCGGGAACGCGCCGCCCTGCCGCCCTTCGGCCGGCTAGCCTCGATCATCGTGTCGGCCGACACGCGCAACGACGCCGAAAGCCATGCGCGCGGCTTGCGTATGGCCGCCCCGCGTGTCGACGGCATCTCGATCCTCGGTCCGGCCGAGGCGCCGCTTGCGCTTATCCGTGGTCGCCACCGCTTCCGCCTGCTCGTCCACGGACGGCGCAACAGCGACATGCAGGCCTTCGTCAAGGCGATGATTGCCGGCGGGCCCAAGGAGAGGGGATCGATCAGCGTGCAGCTCGACATCGATCCGCAGAGTTTTCTGTGATCGATGGTTCGAACGCAACGGAGCGGATTCACATCGGCGCCGACATGCGCTAGACCTCCCCCGGTGCTGCGTCTGCGAGGAATCACGCGAGCGCGACGCCAACGGGGATGATTCCATCAGCGGGGACGGCATGGAGTTCTACATTCCGACGGAAACCGGGGAGTTTCTGGCATTTTGCGCGGCGGCGGCCGCGACCCTCATCGGCCTTGTCATGCTCTTTGCACCGCGTGTTGCGTTTCGTGCAGCCGGCATCGGCATTGCCGAAGGGCGCCGCGGCGGGCTTGCGGAAGCGCGCTCCACTATGGGCGGCATGCATGTCGGTCTCGGCCTCGGCGCCATCCTGCTCGGCCAGCCGATGGTCTATCTTGCCGTCGGCGCTGCCTTCGCGCTCGCTGCGTTTGGCCGCATCCTGTCGATAATGAGCGACAATGGTGGGACACTTTTCAACTGGATCGCCCTTGCCATTCAGGCGGTGCTTGCGATCCTGCCGCTTGCTTACGTTTTCGGGCTGATCTGAGGCGTGTAGACGCGGTTTCAACGTTGCGTTCGGGATTTACGGCAAAATTCGCCCCACGGGGTCGACTTATGCCGCATTCCTGCCGTTGGCGTGTTGCGAGTCCAAACATCCTATGCTAGACGAACCGCGAATTGCGGGGGAACTGGGTCGGAACGGCCTCGATATCCTGCAAGTTATTGCAGCAAATTCAAGATGTTAAGTCAACGGTTCGCCGCAGCTGACGTTCTTGGATGAATTTGAGAGAAGCTTGTGCCCGTGGCAGACACATCCCAGCTTATTTCCGGTGTTGCAGAAAGATATGCGTCCTCGCTCTTCGAGCTCGCTCTCGAGGCAGGTTCGATCGATGCGGTCGGTGCCGATCTTAATCGCGTCCAGGCGCTGATCGACGGCAGCGATGATCTCAAGCGCCTGATCGTGAGCCCCGTCTTTTCTGCCGAGGACCAGTTCAAGGCCATTTCCGCGGTCGCCGAGAAGGCTGGTATTTCCGGTCTGGTCGGCAACTTCCTCAAGGTCGTCGCCCGTAACCGCCGCCTCTTTGCGCTGCCGGGCATTATCAAGGCATTCCGCCTGATTGCTGCGCGCCACCGCGGCGAGATTTCCGCCGACGTCACGTCGGCGCATGCGCTGACACAGGCGCAGGAAACTGAATTGAAGGCGACGCTCAAGGGCGTCACCGGCAAAGACGTGGCGGTCAACGTCACCGTCGACCCGTCTATTCTTGGAGGTCTGATCGTCAAGGTCGGTTCCGGCCAGATTGACACCTCCCTTCGCACCAAACTCTCTACCCTTAAGCTTGCACTGAAAGAGGTCGGCTGATGGATATCCGCGCCGCGGAAATTTCCGCAATTCTCAAAGATCAGATCAAAAATTTCGGCCAGGAAGCAGAAGTCTCCGAAGTTGGCCAGGTGCTTTCCGTCGGTGACGGTATCGCCCGCGTCTACGGCCTCGACAACGTTCAGGCAGGCGAGATGGTCGAATTCCCGGGTGGAATTCGCGGCATGGCGCTGAACCTCGAAGCCGACAACGTCGGTGTGGTTATCTTCGGCTCCGACCGTGACATCAAGGAAGGCGACACCGTCAAGCGGACCGGCGCCATCGTGGACGTCCCGGTTGGTCCGGAACTGCTTGGCCGCGTCGTCGACGCGCTCGGCAACCCGATCGACGGCAAGGGCCCGATCAACGCCAAGCAGCGCTCCCGCGTTGACATCAAGGCGCCGGGCATCATTCCGCGTAAGTCGGTTCACGAGCCGATGTCGACCGGCCTTAAGGCGATCGACGCCCTCATCCCGGTCGGTCGCGGCCAGCGCGAGCTCGTCATCGGCGACCGCCAGACCGGCAAGACCGCGATCATCCTCGACACCTTCCTGAACCAAAAGCCGATCCACGACAACGGCCCGGAACAGGACAAGCTCTACTGCGTCTACGTCGCTATCGGCCAGAAGCGCTCGACCGTCGCTCAGTTCGTCAAGGTTCTCGAAGAGCGTGGCGCGCTGCAGTACTCGATCATCGTTGCTGCTACCGCCTCCGACCCGGCTCCGATGCAGTATCTCGCTCCGTTCGCCGGCTGCACGATGGGCGAATACTTCCGCGATAACGGCAAGCACGCGCTGATCGGCTATGACGACCTTTCCAAGCAGGCTGTCGCCTACCGCCAGATGTCGTTGCTCTTGCGCCGCCCGCCGGGCCGCGAGGCCTATCCCGGCGACGTTTTCTACCTGCATTCGCGCCTGCTGGAGCGCGCTGCAAAGCTCAACGAAGACAGTGGTGCCGGCTCGCTGACGGCTCTGCCGGTTATCGAGACGCAGGGCAACGACGTGTCCGCGTTCATCCCGACCAACGTGATCTCGATCACCGACGGCCAGATCTTCCTTGAAACCGACCTGTTCTACCAGGGCATCCGTCCGGCCGTTAACGTCGGTCTGTCGGTCTCGCGCGTCGGCTCCTCGGCGCAGATCAAGGCGATGAAGCAGGTCGCAGGCTCGATCAAGGGCGAACTCGCGCAGTACCGCGAAATGGCGGCGTTCGCGCAATTCGGCTCGGACCTCGATGCTGCAACGCAGCGCCTCTTGAACCGCGGTGCTCGCCTGACTGAACTCCTGAAGCAGCCGCAGTTCTCGCCGCTGAAGACGGAAGAGCAGGTGGCGGTGATCTTCGCCGGCGTCAACGGCTACCTCGACAAGCTGCCGGTCAACCAGGTCGGCAAGTTCGAGCAGGGCCTGCTTTCCTACCTGCGTTCGGAAGGCAAGGACGTGCTGGAAACGATCCGCACGGAAAAGGCGATTTCCGACGACACCAAGGGCAAGCTGAAGGCTGCTATCGACACCTTCGCCAAGTCTTTCGCCTGAGCGGATTTCATTTAGGACGGACAACGGATGCCTTCACTTAAGGATCTGAAAAACCGGATCGCCTCCGTCAAGGCGACGCAGAAGATTACCAAGGCGATGAAGATGGTCGCCGCGGCGAAGCTTCGGCGTGCGCAGGAGGCGGCCGAGGCCGCCCGGCCTTATTCGCAGCGCATGGCTACCGTTCTCGCCAATATCGCCCAGGCGGTTGGCGCGGACGAGAGCGTACCGCAGCTGATGGCGGGAACCGGCAGGGACGACACGCATCTGCTGATCGTCTGCACGGCGGAACGCGGCCTCTGCGGCGGCTTCAACTCGCAGATCGCGCGCTTTGCCCGCGACCATGTGCGCAAGCTGCTCGCTGCCGGCAAGACCGTGAAGATCATCTGCGTCGGCAAGAAGGGCTTCGACATGCTGCGGCGCGAATTCGCGTCGCTCATCATCGACCGTGTCGACCTGCGTGAAGTCAAGAAGATCGGTTTCGAAAACGCCGATCAGATCGGGCACAAGGTCATCGGGCTCTTCGAGAAGGGCGAGTTCGATGTCTGCACGCTGTTCTACTCCGAGTTCAAGTCCGTCATTTCGCAGGTTCCGACTGCGCAGCAGCTCATCCCGGCTGCGGCCGGTGATGTTTCCGCGGACGCCACGGCTGCTTCGGCGATCTACGAATACGAGCCGGACGCGGGCGCTATCCTGACCGATCTCATTCCGCGCAACATCTCGGTGCAGATCTTCCGGGCTCTGCTCGAGAATGTCGCTGGGGAAATGGGCGCCAAGATGAGCGCCATGGACAGTGCGACGCGCAACGCCGGTGAGATGATCAACAAGCTGACGCTCAACTACAACCGTCAGCGGCAGGCGCAGATCACCAAGGAACTCATTGAAATCATCTCTGGCGCGGAAGCGCTCTAAGGTTACGAAAGAGGGTAAGAATTATGGCTAAGGCAGCTACCCCGAAAGAAACCGCAGCGGCGAAGAAGCCCGCTGCACCGCGTAAGGCAGCTCCCGCCAAGACAGTCGTTGCGGCTACCGGCGCTGTCGGTCGCGTCACGCAGGTTATCGGCGCCGTCGTCGACGTCGCTTTTGAGGAAGGTCAGCTTCCGAAGATCCTGAACGCGCTGGAAACCGACAACAGGGGCAACCGCCTCGTTCTCGAAGTCGCGCAGCATCTCGGCGAAAACTCCGTCCGCACGATCGCGATGGATTCGACCGAAGGTCTGGTTCGCGGCCAGTCGGTCACCGATACGGGCGCTCCGATCGCGGTTCCGGTCGGCAAGGAAACGCTCGGCCGTATCATGAACGTTATCGGCGAGCCGGTCGATGAAGCCGGCCCGCTGGAAACGTCGGCACGCCGCGCCATCCACCAGGAAGCACCCTCCTATGTCGAGCAGTCGACGGAAGCGCAGATCCTCGTCACCGGCATCAAGGTCGTCGACCTGCTCGCTCCCTATGCAAAGGGCGGCAAGATCGGCCTCTTCGGTGGCGCAGGCGTCGGCAAGACCGTTCTGATCATGGAACTGATCAACAACGTCGCCAAGGCGCACGGTGGTTACTCGGTCTTCGCAGGCGTCGGCGAACGCACCCGCGAAGGCAACGACCTCTACCACGAAATGATCGAATCGGGCGTGAACAAGCACGGCGGCGGCGAAGGCTCCAAGGCTGCGCTGGTCTACGGCCAGATGAACGAGCCGCCGGGTGCCCGTGCCCGAGTCGCGCTGACCGGTCTGACGGTGGCCGAACAGTTCCGCGACGAGGGCCAGGACGTTCTGTTCTTCGTCGACAACATCTTCCGCTTCACGCAGGCAGGCTCCGAAGTTTCGGCTCTGCTCGGCCGCATCCCGTCGGCCGTGGGTTATCAGCCGACGCTCGCGACCGACATGGGCACGATGCAGGAGCGTATCACCACGACGACCAAGGGCTCGATCACCTCGGTTCAGGCCATCTACGTTCCGGCCGACGACTTGACCGACCCGGCGCCGGCAACCTCGTTCGCCCACCTCGACGCAACGACCGTTCTGTCGCGCTCGATCGCCGAAAAGGGTATCTACCCGGCCGTGGACCCGCTCGACTCGACCTCGCGCATGCTCGACCCGATGATCGTCGGCGAAGAGCACTACGAAGTTGCGCGTAAGGTGCAGGGCACGCTGCAGCGCTACAAGGCGCTTCAGGACATCATCGCCATCCTCGGCATGGACGAACTTTCCGAAGAGGACAAGCTGACGGTTGCCCGCGCCCGCAAGATCGAGCGCTTCCTGTCGCAGCCGTTCTTCGTCGCTGAAGTCTTCACCGGTTCGCCGGGCAAGCTGGTCGCACTCGAAGACACGATCAAGGGCTTCAAGGGCCTCGTCAACGGCGAGTACGATCACCTGCCGGAAGCTTCCTTCTACATGGTCGGTTCCATCGAGGAAGCCATCGAGAAGGCCAAGAAGCTGGCTGCCGAAGCTGCCTGATTTGCATCGTAAACCGTGGCGTGAACATTTCGCGCCACGGTTTTCATTCTGCCGCCAAGAGCGGCGGAGAACATGCCACAGCCGCTGCCAACGGGTGGCGCGCGCACCAGAAGTGAATGGTCATGGCCGACAGTTTCAATTTTGAGCTTGTTTCCCCCGAGCGCCTGCTGCTTTCGGAAAAGGTGACGGAGGTCGTCATCCCGGCAACCGAGGGCGAGATGACCGTGATGGCCAATCACGCGCCGACGATGACGACCGTCAAGCCGGGCGTGGTTACCGTGAAGATGGCTGACGGCAAGACCGAGCGCTTTGCGGTTTTCGGCGGTTTCGCCGACATCCTGCCGACCGGTTGCACGCTGCTCGCCGAGTCCGCCGTCCACGTCGATGAACTCGATCGGACGGTGCTGGAAAACCGCATCGACGCAGTTCGCGCCGAACTGGAAGGCGCGGGCGACGAGAAGAAAACTCGTCTCGAGCAATTTATCGCCGAACTGACGAAGCTCGGGGAGATCGTCATCCCGGCCTGAAAGGGACATCCCGACAAGGGATAATGCCTATCGAACCCCGCCTCGAGCGGGGTTTTTCGTGCGCTCGGCAAGGCCGACGCGAAATATTTCTCTCAGGCGTCGCGAAGCGTTCGTGATGGCGCTTCCTCCCGGCCGCGAGGCGCGGCGCCGCCTATTTCATTTTTCTCGGGAACCAGATGCTGTGCTCGGCGGGCGTCTCACAATGAGACCACAGCGGCGTCTCTTGCGCTCGCGTGCCGTAACGTCCGGTGAAGCAGCTCGTGTGCCGGGCCATTTTCCATCGCTTTCTATTTGGCGCTCGCGATTTACGCGGGTGCCATCTTGGCACTGCTGTTCAAATGGCCAGCAATCCACCCGGTCCTAGCCGCGTGTTTGGCCGTGGTCATTGTCAATCCGGCGTAGAATCCGAAACCCTAGGAAGAGGCGCGGCAGCTACTATCGATCTTAACGGCGCATCGTCCATGGCAATAATTCGTCGACCCTGTTGACCGGATGGTCGGCGATGCGGGTGATGACGTCGCCGCGAAGATAGGCCCCTCTCGGCATTCGGGTTGATCCACTTCGGCCCGAAAGCAAAATGCCCAGCGCATGTCCGGGCATTTCCGTCTTCTCGATTGCAGCAAAAAGCTCAGCTCGCTGCGCGTTCCGTCTCGTGCTTCTGCGCGTAGTAGCGACCGAAGCGGTTGGCGAGGAAGGTGTCGAGTGCGATGTCTTCCTGGCGGACGAAGCCCTTCGTCGCGATCTTGCCTTCGGCGAGCAGGTCGAGGACAGCGCAGATGCTGCCGGCCGTGGTGATCTGGATGCCGCTCTGCATGCGTCCGGCGACGACACCGCTGTAGACCTTGTTGGCGTAGGTTTCCTGAACCAGGCGGCCTTCGCGGAAGCCGGAAACCGTGACGAAGATGACGACGACGTCCTGCGTGGTGGTCGGCAGGGCGTTCTCCAGAATATCCTTCAGCACTTCGCGGCGATGACGCAGGCCAAGGTCGTTCAGGAGTGCCTTGAAGATGGCGGCGTGACCCGGATAGCGGATCGTCTTGTAGTTCAGCGTGCGGACCTTGCCCTTAAGCGTTTCGCAGAGAGTGCCGAGGCCGCCGGAGGTGTTAAAGGCCTCGTAGGTGACGCCGTCGAGCGAGAATTCCTCGCGCTCTTCCATCGCCGGAACTTCGATCAGCGAACCTTCGACGATCGCTTCGCAAGGCTCGATATATTCGTTGATGACGCCGTCTGTGCTCCAGGTCAGGTTATAGTTGAGAGCGTTGGACGGATATTGCGGCAGCGCGCCGACGCGCATGCGCACGCTCTCCAGCGTCTCGAAGCGCTTCGCCAGATCGTTGGCGACGATCGAGATGAAGCCCGGCGCAAGGCCGCACTGCGGAATGAAGGCCGTCTTCGCTTGTGCCGCGATCGCCTTGACCTGGCGGGTCGATTCGACATCCTCGGTCAGGTCGAGATAGTGAATCTCGGCTTCTGCAGCGGCTTCGGCAATGGCGACCGTCAGGTGGAACGGCGCGGCGCTCAACACGGCGAACTTGCCGGTCAGTAGACCGACGAGGGCTTTTCCGTCGGCGATGTCGATGATCGCGGTCGAAATGGCCTCGTGCTTTTCCACCTGTTGCAATTGCTCGGCGCTGCGGTCGGCAACGCAGACGCGATAGTCTCCGGTATGTGCCAGCATGCGAGCAATTGTAGAGCCGATCTTGCCGGCGCCGATGACAACGATGTCTTTCATTCTTTTCCCCAGGGTATGAGCCTATTCGTATTCTATTTTCTCGCGATGCTAAGTTGATTTGAAGCGTCGATGTGGCTAAATCGCCGGTCTATTATCGGCAATTCGCCAAAATGGACCGACGATATGAAAGTGACCGAGAAGGACCGTGAACTCCTCGCCATCCTGAGCGAGAATGCGCGCATGCCGACGGCGACGATTGCGCGCCGACTCGGCCTTTCGCGCACGACGGTGCAGGCGCGAATCGAACGGCTGGAGCGCGAGGGAGTCATTGCCGGCTATGGCGTGCGGCTTTCGGAAAACTACGAGAAAGGCCTGGTGAAGGCGCATGTGCTGATCACCATCGCGCCGCGGGCGCTGAGCCGCGTTACGCCGGAGCTCGGCGCGATCCGGGAGATCCGCACGCTCCATTCCGTCAGCGGCAGTTTTGATCTCATCGCTGTTGTGGCGGCGGCCTCGATCAGCGAACTCGACCTGCTGATCGACCGGATCGGTGAAATCGACGGGGTCGAAAAAACACTGTCGTCGATCATCCTTTCGACCCGCATCGACCGCTGAGCGGTGGTGGGTTCAGCGCCCTGATTGCTCATCCGCTGATGGAGAGGCGTTGTCGGGCATGGCGTCAGGCGCGTTCCAGGCCGCCGGCCCGCGCACGAAGGAAACAGCCGAACCGTCGCCAGGGGTGAGCCATTTGCCGCGATCGAAAAAGAGTTCGGCGATACTCTTCGGCCGTGTTCGCGCCGCTTGGTTAGCGAGGAAATTGTAGCGGGGAACGTCACCCGATTCCTGCTTGAACTGGATGCGGCTGCCAAACCGTTTGAGGTCGAATTCCTTGAGCGCCTGGATCCGCAAGGCGATGCTTTCGCTGTCCGCCCAGCGGACCTGCGTCAGGAAGACCGAGGCGGCTTTGGCGGCGGCGCTGGTGACGGCCTGTGTGTCCTCAGGCCGTTCGATGTTCAGCTTCACGCGGAACGAGGTGATCTCGTCTTCGCCGCTGCCTTTGACGAAAATGAAGATCGACGAGGGGTTGTCTTCGCCGGGCCGGGCAAGCGGGATGAGCGACGAGCATTCCCACCGGCCGCTCTCGGCGGATTTCCACTCGAGTTCACGAAAGCCCACGTCGCGCAAGCCTTCGCAAAGCGCGCGCGGGTCGCTGCGGATCTCGCGCAAAAACTGTTGCTCCGGCGTGTCCAGGTTTTCAAAGGTCCGGGCCGGCAGCAACATACGCGGCGCCTCCGGTTTCCCGAGGACCTCGCTCGCCGGCCTGGCTTGCTTCGTCTCCTCTGCTTGTTTCGCCGTCTCCAAGAACGTCGTCGGCAAGCCGGCGGCCGTGAGGAGCTGTTTCAGGTTGCGCTGTTCGTTGGCAAGGAGAACGGTCGCGAGGATCGCGGTGAAGACGAGTCCCACGGCAAGGAAGAAAAAAGCGATGCCGGAACGGCCTTTCTGCTTCTTCTCCATCCGATGTCAGCGCCCCGCCTTGAAGGATGCCCGACCGACGCAAGCCGAGCAGCGCGGAGCCAGCCTCGCAACGCACGCAGCCAAAGTTCCAGAGAGCCGGGGTTGCCGGCTCATGTGAAGCACGCCGTTCATGCCGGCCTGCTCAGCGCGGCATGGAGTCGAAGCACCTCGTCCGTCGACGGCCGGTTGCGCGGCAGGCCGAGATAATAGCCGTAGCCGGAGGCGAGGCTGCGTTGGCCGAGCATCGCCAGTCGGCCATCGTTGAGATGTTCCCGCACCAGCCCAAGGCTGCCGAGCGCCACGCCGTCGCCGCGCAGGGCCGCATCGATCGCCATCACATAGGTCGAGAACGTATATTTCGGACGCGGCCTTGCGCCGTGCCGGGAGGGCTCGATCCGCTCAAACCACTTCTGGAACGAAATCCAGTGAGCGTTGAAGCGGTCGTAGTCGATGAGATCGAGGGCGGCTATGGCCTCGGGTTGCAGCTCGGCCGCTTGAAGGCTCCGGGCGGCGAGATAGTCGGGCGAGGCGACCGGTGCCAACTCCTCGGCCATCAACAGGGTCAGCGACCAGCGCGGGTGGTCTCCGGTTGAGTAGAGGATGACGAGGTCGTTGTTTTCCGAGGCAAGTTCGGAGGGGCTGTCGGTTGTCAAGAGACGGATGGAAATACCGGGGTTCTCCTTGCCGAATTCACGTAATCGCGTACCGAGCCAGAGGTGGGAGACCGAGCCGCTGGCGGCGATCGAGATCGTCTGGCCGGAAGCGCCGCGGAAAGGTTCTAGGCTTTCCTCGAGATAGTCGAGCGAGGCGCGGACTCGCTGGAAAAGCCTCTCGCCTTGCGGTGTCAGTTCCAGGTTCTTGCCGCGACGGCTGAAGAGTGGACTTCCAAGGTGATCCTCAAGCGTCTTGATGCGACGGCTGACGGCCGCCTGGGTGATGTTGAGCTCGCGACCGGCGCGGGAAAAGTTCATGTGCCGGCTCGCGGCATCGAAGACGCGGAAGGCTTCCAGCGGAATGCGATCGAGCAGACGGTTTTCCATGACTTCAGGTTATCAAAAAGGCCGAAAATTCACCGGGTTTGAAAATATCAGATCGTGTTGCAGGGTAAAGCCGCGACGCAGGCCAGCCGGGAGCACGACCTTGCAGTTCTCCATGTCGTTCATTCCGGAAATTCGCTTCGGAGAGAATATTCATCAGACCCTTGGCCTCGCCGCAAGGACGCTTGGCGTGAAACGCGCGATCATCGTTATCGATGTCTTTCTCGCGCAATCCGGTTTGAGCGAATGTGTTACGAATGCCCTCGAGCAGGAGGGCATCCGCGCCCGCCTCTTCTCGGAATTCAGCGGAGAGCCGAAACTTGCCCACCTGCACGCGGCGCTTGAAACGGCTGCGGGTTGCGATCTTGTCGTAGGCATCGGCGGCGGCTCGGCGCTCGACATCGCCAAGATCGTCGCCTGTTGCGCGGCATCTGGCAAGGATCCGATGCACTATGCGCTCGCCGCCAATCCGCTACCCAAAAAAACCTTGAAGAAGATCCTGGTGCCGACGACGGCGGGTACCGGATCAGAGACCTCCGCCACCAACATCTTTTCAGGACCGGAAGGCAAGAAGCTCTGGATCTGGGGGGCCGAGACAAAGGCCGATCTGGTGCTGCTTGATCCAACGCTGACCGTGACCCTGCCCGCCAATCTTACCGCCTGGTGCGGGCTCGATGCGTTCGTCCACGCTTTCGAAGCGGCGACCAATCGCAATTCGCACAGCGGCGCCCAGTTCTATGCGCATGAGGCGCTGCGGCTGATTACCGGCGCGCTGGAGACAGCGGTCAAGGAGCCCGGCAATCTGGAGGCGCGGGGCAAGGTGCTGCTCGGCTCCTGCTATGCCGGTATTGCCATCGACAATTGCGGCACGGCGATCGCGCATAACATCAGCCATGCTTTGGCCGGGCTTGCGCCGGTGCATCACGGGCTCGCGACGGCGCTTGGGTTCGAGGCGACGATCGGCTGGCTCGTGGAGGCGGACACGGCCGATCTCGACCGTGCGGCGAGCGCTTGCGGCGTTGACAAGGCCGCCGATCTCCCTGCCTTCGTCTCTGATCTGATGGACCGCTGCGGCGTCGCGCGTGCTTTGCCGAGAGCGTTCGACGCATTTCACGTCGATGATCTCGCCCGCGAGATGAAAGCTCCGGAAAACCGACCCATGCGCCGCTCAACGATTCGCGACGTGACGGATGCCGAAATCGACCGCTTTGCGGCGAAGATGATGGCGCTGGCGAAAGGACAATGAGATGGCGAAGGAATACACGCGCGCCTATTGGGAAAGCCTCCTTGCCGAACTGAAGCCCGAGGGTCGGCATTTCATCGATGGCGCGCACAGGGCCTCCGCGTCTGGCGCGACGTTCACGCGTCTCCGGCCGATGGATGGAAAGCCGGGCGCCAGGCTAGCCCGTGGTAACGCCGCCGATGTCGATGCGGCGGTCGCGGCTGCCCGCGCTGCGTTTGAGAGCGGCATCTGGCGCAAAAAGGAGCCGCTAGAAAAGAAGAAGATCATGCTCAAATGGGCGGATCTCATCCGGCAGCATGGCGAGGAGCTCGCTTTGCTGGAAACGCTCGATGTCGGCAAGCCGATCATGGCGTCTCTCAACGTCGATGTCCGCCTTGCAGCAGACTGCATCCAGTACTACGGCGAGATGATCGACAAACTCTATGACGAGATCGCGCCGACCGGGCCGAACGCGCGCGCCTTGGTGCGGAAAGTGCCTCTCGGCGTCATCGGCGCGATCACGCCGTGGAACTATCCGCTGATTATCGACGCCTGGAAGCTTGGGCCGGCGATCGCGACCGGCAATTCGGTCGTCCTGAAGCCGGCCGAACAGTCTTCGCTCTCTGCCGTCCGGCTTGCGGAACTCGCAATGGAGGCGGGGCTTCCGGCGGGTGTGTTCAACGTCGTCACCGGATACGGCGAGGAGGCTGGCAAGCCGCTGGCGCTGCACATGGATGTCGACATGATCGCCTTTACCGGCTCGACCGAGGTTGGCAAGCTGATCATGGGCTATGCCGCGCAATCGAACGTCAAGCGCGTGGCGCTGGAATTGGGCGGCAAGTCGCCGCTCGTCGTCTTCGAGGACGCCGATCTCGATGCGGCGGCAAGTGCTGCCGCCTGGGGCTGCTTCTACAATTCCGGCGAAACCTGCCACGCATCGACGCGCCTGATCGTCCAGCGCTCGGTGCAGGAGACGCTGATCGAAAAGATCGAGGCGGTAACCAGAGGCGAGATCACGCTCGGCCATCCGCTCGATCCTTCGGCGCAGATCGGAGCATTGATCGAGGAGGAGCACATGAACAAGGTGCTTTCGATGATCGACGCCGGCGAAAGGGATGGCGGGCGCCGTGCCTTTGGCGCCGAGCGCGTGATGAGCGAAACCGGCGGCTATTATGTTTCGCCCGGCGTCTTCGTGGACGTGACCAACGACATGACGCTCGCGCGCCGGGAAATCTTCGGGCCGGTGCTCGCCGCCATTGCTTTCGACACGGAGGAGGAGGCGCTGAGGATCGCCAATGACACCATCTACGGGTTGGCGGGCGCCGTCTTCACCCGTGACATGGACCGGGCGCATCGCTTCTCCGAGGCGATTCATGCGGGCACTGTGTGGATCAACAGCTACGACATATCGAATTTCGCGACTCCCTTCGGCGGCTTCAAGCAATCCGGCTTCGGCCGCGACCGCTCGGTGCATGCGATCGACAAATATTGCGACTACAAGACCATCTGGCAGCAGTTTGGCTAAGTCTTTGCAGAGATGTGAAAGACAAAGAGGCGGATCGGAAGAGCCATGAGCAAGATCGTTTCCATCGAGATCACCCATCACCGCCTGCCGCTCGATCCGCCGTTCAAGGCAAGCTGGGACGGGCGCCCGCGCAAACACTTCGATGCGACGATCGTCCGGGTGCGCGATGACGAGGGCCGCGAGGGGATCGGCTCCGGCGACCTCATGAAGGGCTTCGAGGGTCACGAAGATCTTTTCATCGGCGAGGATCCGCGTCATGTCGAGCGGCACTACGAGGTGCTGTCGCATATCAGCTTCCACTATGGCCGCTGCTGGCCGATGGATCTGGCGCTCTGGGACCTGGCCGGCAAGATCACAGGCGAGCCCGTGTGGCGCATGCTTGGCGGGCGGGCGGACCGCGTCCGTCTTTATGCATCGTCGGGCGTTCTGCGTGATGCCGGCGCGATGGCGGCGCAGGCAGAAAGCTATCTGGAGGAAGGTTTTCCGGCGATGAAGGTCCGCTTCACCTCGTCCGGCGGCGGCCGCGACGGCTGGTGGGAAGATGTGCGGGCGCTGGAGGCAATCCGGGCGCGGGTCGGCGCCCGGCTGGAACTGATGGTCGACTGCAATCAGGGCTGGCGCATGCCCTGGGATACGACGCTTGCCTGGACCTTCAAGGATGCGTTGACGGTAGCGATGGAACTGGAACGGCTCGGCGTCTACTGGATGGAGGAGCCGCTGCATCGCTCCGACCGGAAAGGCATGAGACGGTTGAGCGATGCGACATCTGTCCGCATCGCCGGCGGAGAGATGACGCGCGAGCTTTATGAATTCCGCGACATCATCGAGGAGCGGGCCTTCGACGTGATCCAGCCGGACGTGGCGCTGGTCGGCGGCATCACTGGATGCCGCCGGCTCGCCTGGCAGGCGCGCGAGGCGGGCGTGATGTTCACGCCGCACTCCTGGACCAACGGTATCGGCGTGCTGGCAAACGCACACCTGACGGCGGGCGTCGGCGATGCGCCCTGGCTCGAATATCCTTACGACAATCCGGAGTGGAGCGGGGAGCGCCGTGACTATCCGATGGCAGTGCCGCTCCGACATGCGAGGGGCTGGCTCGATCTTGGCGAAGCGCCCGGCCTCGGCATCGTTCTCGATGAGGAGAGATTGAAGGCGACCCGGATCGGCTGAGACACCGGCTGCCCTGCGCTTTCACTCATACCAAAATCTCACAACGAATTTGAGGCGTGAGGCTGTTATTCCACGCCTGTCGTCATAGCTGGTGCGCATTGATTTTGATTGACAGAGCCAATTATCAACCTTTGTGACACTTAACGCCGAAAGTGATCCGCACCTCCGGGACGTTCCCGGTCTTGGCATTGCTTTGTCCGGCATTTTAAACAGTTAATG
Source organism: Sinorhizobium garamanticum (assembly GCF_029892065.1). Lineage (NCBI taxonomy): Bacteria > Pseudomonadati > Pseudomonadota > Alphaproteobacteria > Hyphomicrobiales > Rhizobiaceae > Sinorhizobium > Sinorhizobium garamanticum. Next base: position 1,615,939 of record NZ_CP120373.1, read on the forward strand.
TAAAATTGATTAATTCGATCTCGAGAGTGACGCAGGTTGGCGATCGGATCAACAGACCTAATGCGTTTCGAGGCTCTATCGAGGCTGTCCGGGAACCCCAACCTGTTTACCGGGGCCGAACCGAAGTGCTAGTCGAGCCGAATATTCGTGCTGTACCGCGGCGCGATGACATTCAGGGCCTGCGGGCAATCGGCGCGCTTCTGGTCGCGATATATCACATATGGATCGGCCGGGTTTCCGGTGGTGTCGATGTGTTCTTCATCGTCTCCGGCTATCTGCTTATTGGGTCGCTGGCGCGCCAGGCGGAAGCCGGGCATCACGTGGACCTCGTCCTCTTTGCCACCAAGTTGGCCCGTCGGATTCTACCCTCATCCTTTTTGGTGATTGCTGTGATCGCAATGTCGGCGCCGTTTTGGCTGCCCAGAATGCGATGGCAAACCGGGATGCATCAGATTGCGGCCAGCTCGGTATATCTGGAGAATTGGCTACTGGCGACTGCGGCGATCGACTATCTCGCACGAGACGAAGTGGGGAGCCCGGTCCAGCACTACTGGGCAATGTCCGCCCAGGTCCAATGCCTGCTGATTTTGGCAGCGGGTGTTGCCATATTTACTTTGATAAGGCGTCGGCCGTCGCGCACTGAGCTGTTGGTGTTTCTCATATGTGTGTTCGCGCTGTCGTTAGCCTACTCGATCTACAGCACGTCCCGAAACCAGGCATTCGCCTACTTCGACACCTTTGCACGGATCTGGGAATTCGCGCTTGGTGGGATCACTCGCCTGTTGCTGCCTGGTATTATTATGTCGCCAACGCTGCGGATCATCGGCGGATGGGTTGGTTTGGCAGCTATTTTGAGTTGCGGCATCCTGCTTGAAATATCGACTGTTTTTCCCGGCTACGCCGCGCTCTGGCCGACACTCGCCGCCGCTGCGATCCTTGCTTGTGGCGATGGTCCGCCGTTGCGGTTCGGCGTCGCAAGTTTGCTGGGTGCGCGACCGCTCACGTGGCTTGGGGACATATCCTACTGTCTGTATCTCTGGCACTGGCCAATCCTCGTCTTCTATCTCACCTACACGTATCAAACCTCGGCCGGTCCAATAGAGGGCACGATCGTCCTGATCGTCTCTATCGTCCTCTCCTATCTCACGACCCGAATCGTGGAGGCACGTTTTCCCCGACGGAAGGAGGATGAGCGCCCTTTGCAAACGGCGTTCGGAGCGATTGTCGCCCTTGCTGTGATTGCTGCGGGCCTGTTCGTCTGGAGAGTAGAGGCTGCTCAAAGCATGGCCGAGGAGCGGCTGCGTGTCGTGGATCCCGAGCGTTACCCCGGTTCGGCTATCAAGGGGCTCGCGGCGGGTTCGAGTGATATCCCCGTCCATCCTGGGCCAATGACCGCAAAGTGGGACGATGCAGACGTGTATCGGGACGGTTGCCACCAGTCGCTGCTGGGCAGCACCTTGCTCAGTTGCAGTTATGGACCGAGAGACGCAAGCCACACTCTGGCGCTCGTTGGCGGTTCGCACAGCGTGCATTGGCTACCTGCACTACAGGGCGTCTTGCAGCGGCATCCAGAGTGGAAAATCGTCACCTACACCAAGAGCAGTTGCGTCCTGAGTTCGGAGGAATCGTCCGAGGCACCCGCATATCGCGATGCGTGCACCAAGTGGAACGAACTGCTAATGGAACGATTGTTGACGACAAGGCCGGATCTGATTTTCACCACATCCACGCGGGTGATCGATGGCATCGAGGAAGTTCCCGCTGGTTATCAACGGCAATGGGAGAAGCTGGTGGCCGCGGGAATTCCTGTCGTGGCAATGCGCGACACGCCCTGGTTTGGCTTTGACGTTCCCGAGTGCGTGGAAATCAATGGTCGCTTCTCGCCGAAATGCACGGTGGAGCGGGATTTGGTGCTCGCTCCGATCAGTCCGACACGCGCGGCGTCCTTCAAGGAAAACCTGCATTTCCTGGACTTTTCCGATTACTTCTGCACCGCTGAAATTTGCCCTGCAGTCATTGGCAATGTGCAGGTCTATTACGACAAGCATCACGTAACGGCGACCTATATGCGCACGTTGAGCGAAGAGCTTGCTCGTCAGCTTGCCCCGCTATTCCGCGACGCGAAACCCTTGGCGCAAAAATGAACGTCACGCGCAAAGCGGTGGCAACAAGAACAGCCTTTCGACCAAGAGCGCCGGCCGGTCGACCATCCGACTCCGTTTGAGCCAACAGAACTGTTTCAATTTAACCTTGAAGGGCTCTAGTCATGAGAGCGCTGATGGTTTGAATTCAACGAGCCCGCCAGGCGTGCCGTCCTCCAGGTGGAATAGGCGAAGGCGGCGAGGAAGATCACCGTCATTAGCATCACGATGGTCGGCGCGGGAGCGCTGTCGATGAAGAAGGACAGGTAGACCCCGGCGAAAGAGGCGACGACGGCGACGAGCACCGCGACGATCAGCATGCCGCCGAATGTGCGCGTGAGCAGAAAGGCGATCGCGCCGGGCGCAATCAGCATCGCGATCGCGAGGATGAGGCCGACCGCCTTCAGTGCACCGACGATCGTCAGCGACAGGATCGCAAGCAGCCCGTAGTGCAGCCATCCGACCGGCAACCCGACGGCGCGCGCCTGGGCGGGATCGAAAGCGTGCAGCAGCAGGTCGCGCCACTTGAGCCCGAGAATGCCGGCGGCAACAAGCGCAATGATGCCCGTTTCCAGGATGTCGCCCCAGCCGATGCCGAGCATGTCGCCGAAAAGGATGTGGTCGAGATGCACATCGCTCTGGATCTTGGTGTAGAGCACCAGGCCGAAACCGAACATGCCGGAAAAGACGATGCCCATCACCGTGTCCTGCTTGATGCGGCTGTTTTCCTTGAGATAGCCGGTCAGGAGCGCGCAGCACATGCCGGCGGCAAAGGCGCCGACCGCGAGCGGCAGGCCGACGATGTAGGAAATGACGACGCCGGGAAAGACCGCGTGCGAGATTGCGTCGCCCATCAGCGACCAGCCCTTGAGGACGAGGAAACAGGAGAGCATCGCCGTCGGGATCGCGACCAGGACCGAGATCAGCAGCGCGTTGCGCATGAACTCGAATTCGAAAACGACGAGAAGCATGTCGAGCGACATCATCGTGCGACCTCCAGGGCCTCGGACACACGGCGGCGGGCGGCGATCAGCCCATGCTTCGGAGCGAAGATGAAGGCGAGAAGGAAGATCAGCGTCTGCAGCACGATGATGATGCCGCCGGTCGCGCCATCGAGAAAATAGCTTGCATAGGCGCCGACAAAGCTCGTGAGCGCGCCGATCGCCACGCTGATCGTGATCAGCTTCGGAAAGCGGTCGGTGAGCAGATAAGCGGTCGCCCCGGGCGTCACGACCATGGCAACGACGAGAAAGGCGCCGACGGTCTGAAGGGCGGCGACCGTAGAGGCCGAGAGCAGCGTGAAGAACAGCACCTTCAGGAAGGTCGTGTTGATGCCGATCGAACGGGCATGGCTCTCGTCGAAGAAGGTCACCATCAGGTCTTTCCATTTCGCGAAGAGGATTGCCAGCGAAGCGACGCCGATGATGGCGAGCTGCAGTGTGTCGGCCGGGGTGATGGCGAGGATATTGCCGAGCACGATCGTCTGGATGTTCACCGAGGTTGGCGACAGCGACACCATGAAAAGGCCGAGGCCGAAGAAGGAGGTGAAGATGAGGCCGATGATGGTGTCCTCCTTCAGCCGTGTGCGCTGGTTCAGGAACAGCATGGCGGCTGCGGCAAGCGCGCCGGAAAAGAAGGCGCCGAGCGAAAAAGGAAGCCCCAGCATGTAGGCACCGGCGACCCCGGGCACGATCGAGTGGGAAAGCGCGTCGCCGATCAGCGACCAGCCCTTGAGCATGAGATAGGCCGAGAGGAAGGCGCAGACCGCCCCGACGAGTGCGCTGACCCACATGGCGTTGAGCATGTAGCTGTAGGTGAAGGGTTCGGTGAGGGCCGCAATCATTTGTCGTCCGGTTCGGGCTCGGTTTCGGGCTTTGCCGGCTGCGGCACCATTTGCCCCTTCGCGCCGTACATGACGAGCGGCCGCTCGTCGTCGCTGATGACGGCAAGCTGGCGGGGATCGGCATCGTCGTGCAGGCTCTCGCCGCCGAGCACGAAATGACGCAGCACGCCGCCGAAGGCGAGTTCGAGATTGTCGCGGGTGAACGTGGTCGGCGTCGGTCCGTAGGCAAGCACAGTGTTCTTCAGGAGCACGGTGCGGTCGCAGAATTCCGGCACGCTGCCGAGATTGTGGGTGGAGACGAGCATCACCCGCCCCTCGTCGCGCAGGCCGATCAACAGGCGGATGATCGCATCCTCGGTCTTGACGTCGACGCCGGTAAAGGGCTCGTCGAGCAGGATGACGCGGCCGTCCTGCGCCAATGCCCGGGCGAGGAAAACGCGCTTCTTCTGGCCGCCGGAAAGCTCGCCGATCTGGCGTTTGCGGAAATCGCTCATGCCGACACGCGCAAGTGCGGCCTCGACCGCGTCATGATCCGCCTTCTTCGGGATCCGAAGCATGTTCATGTGGCCGTAACGGCCCATCATCACCACGTCCTCGACGAGAACCGGGAAGCTCCAGTCGACCTCCTCGGCCTGCGGCACATAGGCGACGAGATTTCTCTTCAGCGCCGCCGAGACGGAAAGGCCGAGGATCGAGATTTCGCCCTGCGCCAGCCGGACGAAACCCATGATCGCCTTGAACAGGGTCGACTTGCCGCTGCCGTTGACGCCGACGAGCCCGGTGATCGTGCCGGTCGGGATCTCGAAGGAGGCGTCGCGGAGCGCCCGGTGACCGGTGCGATAGGCCACCGTCGCGCCGCGGACACGGATGCCGCTGCCCTCGTCCGTTGATGCCGGCGGCGGCGGCGTGGCGCGCGCCTTTACCTGAAGGTTCATTGCGAAAGACCTTTCGCGATCGTTTCGGAGGTAACACGAAGCAGGTCGATATAGGTCGGCACCGGACCGTCTGCCTCGCTCAAGGAGTCGACATAAAGCACGCCACCATACTTCGCACCGGTTTCCCGCGCCACCTGTTCGGCCGGATCCGGCGAGATCGTGCTCTCTGAAAAGATCACTGGAATGTTGTTGGCACGCACCGCGTCGATCACCTTGCGCACCTGCTGCGGCGTGCCCTGCTGATCGGCATTGATCGGCCAGAGATAGAGTTCCTTCATGCCGAAGTCGCGGATCAGGTAGCTGAAGGCGCCCTCGCTCGAGACGAGCCAGCGCTTTTCCGCCGGGATCTTCTCGAGTTCGGCCCGGATCGGCGCGATGGCCGCCTCGATCTTCTGCTTATAGGCCTCGGCATTCGCCTTGTAGGTTTCGGCGTTCTGAGGGTCGAATTTCACGAAGGCGTCGCGGATGTTGTCGACATAGATCAGCGCTGCCGAGGGCGACATCCAGGCATGCGGGTTCGGCTTGCCGCTATAGGGTCCTTCCGCGATCCCCATCGGCTCGACCCCTTCGGAGACGACGACGCCCGGAATGTCGTCGAAGTTCTGGAAGAATTTTTCGAACCAGAGCTCCAGGTTCAGCCCGTTCCAGAGGATGAGTTTGGCATCGTGCGCTTTCAGGATGTCGCGTGGCGTCGGCTGGTAATTGTGGATCTCCGCGCCGGGCTTGGTGATCGATTCGACGATTGCCGCGTCGCCCGCGACATTCCGCGCCATGTCGGCAATGACCGTAAACGTGGTGACCGCCTTGAATTTTTCCTGGGCCAGCGCTGCGCCGGGAATGAAGGAAAAGGCGGCCGCCGCCGCTGCTGCCGCCAATATCATGCGCCTCGTGCAATCGATCATTCATCACTCCTCAGGACCAGCCTCGATGTAATCCGGCATTATGCGTAGGCGAATGACCTGCATAAGTCAATGCAAATGAGAACCATTTGCAACTAGCTATTTTCAAACAGGTCGCCCTTGGCTAGTGTCGGATGATGAGACAAAGCAAGAATCGGATCAAGGAACTGGAAGGAATCCTGCGGGATGGCGGCGTGCGCGTTACCCGCCAACGTGCTGCAATCCTTAAGATTCTGGCCGAGGCCGAGGATCATCCCGATGCCAGCGAATTGCACCGGCGCGCGAAGGAAATCGATGCGACGGTGTCGCTTTCGACCGTTTACCGGACGCTGTCGGCGCTGGAGCAGCAGGGGGTCGTACAGCGGCATGCCTTCGAGAACGCGACCGCTCGATTCGAGACGGCGGACGCCCCGCATCACGACCATCTGATCGACATCGATACGGGTGCTGTGATCGAGTTCCGCTCGGACAAGATCGAACAATTGCAGGCGGAGATCGCCGCCGAGCTCGGTTACGACCTGGTGCGCCACCGGCTGGAGCTTTATTGCCGGAAGCGCAAGGACTGACAGGGATCACCCCTTGGCTGCGGCCGCCGCCACGCGCTGCCGCGCCGGTATGGTCATGGCGACGACGCCGGTAATAACGCAGCAGAGGCCGATCCACGCAGTTGCCGGTAGAGTTTCGCCAAGGAACAGGACTCCGATGGCAACGCCGATCGGAACGCGTACATAGGCCTGTGCCGTCGTGCCGACGGATCCGAGCGTGTGGATCAGGCGGAAATAGATGACGAAGGCGAGTGCCGTCGAGAAGGCCGACAGGCAGACGAGCGCAATCAGCGATTCGGGCGAGGGGTTGAGCGTCCAGGGCCGATCGACGACCAGGCTCGTCGGGACGAGCAAAACCGCGCCGGCGAGAAGCGACCCCGCGGCGGGTATCATCGGATCCTGCCCCTTGAAATTCTTCCCGAAGATCGCCGCGCCCGCATAGCAAATGGTTGCAAGGACAACGGCAAGCTGCGGAACGAGCTGATCGCCGACGCCGCGAAAGGCTTCGAGCCCAATGATCAGGCTGATGCCGGTGAGCCCCGCAATGACGCCAACGAACTTGCGGGCGGTAACGGGCTCGTGCCGGGTGATCAGGGCCGTCAGAAGGAAGGCGAAGATGGGCGTGGTGGAATTGAGGATCACCGCCACACCGGCGTCGATCGTCCGCTCGGCCCAGGCGATCAGCGTGAACGGAAAGACGCTGTTGAGGCAGGCCTGGAACAGAAAGCGCCTCAAGGTGGCGGTGTCACGCGGCAACGAAAGGCCGCGCCATCCGATCACTGCCAGAAGAATTGCGCCGGCGAGCAGGGTGCGCGCGGCAATCAGCGTCACCGGCGGAATGGTTTCAACGCCGATCTTGATGAAGGTGTAGGAGGCGCCCCAGAGGCTGGCGAGGGCGAGAAGTAACAACAGTTCGAAGGCAATATTTGTCTTGGCGGCGACCATCGATCCAGTCCTTGAAGCGAGTTCATGCCGCTCTTCTAGCATCGTCGACAGATGGATGCTTCGATCCCGATCGAAATGTGATGCGTCTGCGGGATGCGAAAGCCGGAGCTGTTTCCAGCCCCGGCCCCCGCATCTCCAGACGTCGTGGTGCCGCCCGAAAATTCGGACGGCACCTGCCTTGGGAGGCTTAGTTCGTCTGCCAGCTCTTGACCAGTTCGTCATAGTTGACGGTGATCGGCTTTTCCTTCTCGTTCTCGACCTTCAACTGCGGAGCGAGGTTGCCAGCCTTGACGGCTTCCGCGTTCCAGAATTCGAGGTCGTGCTCTTCCGCCAGCTTCGGGCCGATGTCGCCCTGAACGCCGGCACGCTCGAGGCGCTGCAGCACCTTTTCCTGCTCGGCGCAGAGCGAGTCCATGGCTTCCTGGGCGGTCTTTGCGCCGGAGGAAGCATCGCCGATCGCCTGCCACCAGAGCTGGGCCAGCTTCGGATAGTCAGGCACGTTCGTGCCGGTCGGCGACCACTGCAGGCGGGCCGGCGAACGGTAGAACTCGATCAGGCCGCCGAGCTTCGGTGCACGCTCGGTGAAGCTCGGATGATCGAGCGTCGACTGGCGGATGAAGGTGAGACCGACATGGCTCTTCTTCACGTCCACCGTCTTGGAGGTTACGAACTGCGCGTAGAGCCAAGCGGCCTTGGCGCGGTCGTCCGGTGTCGACTTCAGGAGCGTCCAGGAGCCGGCATCCTGATAGCCAAGCTTCATGCCGTCCTTCCAGTAGACGCCGTGTGGGCTCGGGGCAAAACGCCACTTCGGGGTGCCGTCCTCGTTGACCACCGGCAGGCCTTGCTTCACGAAGTCCGCGGTGAACGCCGTGTAGGTGAACATCTGCTGCGCGATCTCACCCTGCGACGGAACCGGACCGGATTCCGAGAAGGTCATGCCCTGGGAAGCCGCCGGAGCGTAGGCCTTCATCCAATCGAGATACTTCTGGATCGCATAGACCGAGGCCGGGCCGTTGGTGTCACCGCCGCGTGCAACGCAGGATCCGACGGGGCGCGAGTTCTCGTCGACCCTGATGCCCCACTCGTCGACCGGCTTGCCGTTCGGGATGCCCTTGTCGCCGTTGCCGGCCATCGACAGCCAAGCGTCGGTGAAGCGCCAGCCAAGCGACGGGTCCTTCTTGCCGTAGTCCATGTGGCCATAGACCTTCTTGCCGTCGATCTCGCGGCCGGTGAAGAACTCGGCGATGTCCTCATAGGCCGACCAGTTGACCGGCACGCCGAGGTCGTAGCCGTACTTGGCCTTGAACTCTTCCTGGATCTTCGGATCGTTGAACCAGTCGTAGCGGAACCAGTAAAGGTTCGCGAACTGCTGGTCGGGAAGCTGGTAGAGCTTGCCGTCCGGGGCGGTGGTAAAGGACTTGCCGATGAAGTCGTCGATGTCGAGGTTCGGGTTGGTGACGTCCTTGCCCTCGTTCGCCATGAAGTCGGTCAGGCTGCGGGCCTGCTGGTATCGCCAATGGGTGCCGATCAGATCCGAGTCGTTGATATAGGCGTCATAGACGTTTTCGCCCGACTGCATCTGCGTCTGCAGCTTTTCGACGACGTCGCCTTCGCCGATCAGGTCGTGGGTGATCTTGATGCCGGTGATGTCGGAGAACGCCTTGGCAAGCGTCTTCGCTTCATATTCATGGGTGGTGATCGTTTCGGAGACGACCTTGATTTCCATGCCGGCAAAAGGCTTCGCCGCATCGACGAACCACTGCATTTCCGCTTCCTGGGCCGCGCGATCGAGCGACGAGAGGTCGCCGATTTCCTTATCCAGGAATGACTTTGCCTCATCCATGCCGGCATAGGCCGAGCCGGTGAGAGCCAGCAGCATTGCTGCCGTCGTCGTTAGAAGATGCCGTCGCATTAATTCCTCCCTTGGGTTTTGCGATTGCAGTTCATTGCAGTCTCGAGGGGCGCGCCGTCGATGCGCCCCTCATTCCGTTCTCAGACGTAGCGGAAGACGCCGATGGCATAGACCACAGAGAGCGCGACCGCCCACCAGAGGTTTGTGCCGACGAGCCCCAGCCAGCCGAGTTGAATGAAGGCGGATCCGAGCAGCGAGACGAAGAGCCGGTCGCCGCGCGTCGTTTCGAAGCGCAGGATGCCGACGCGCGGATTGCCTCCGGGCCGGGCATATTCCCAGACGGCCATCAGCGACAGAAGCGCGAAGATCGTCAGAAAGAACATGGCGGTCGGGAAGGACCAGGCCATCCAGCCGCCGGGGATCAGCGGGGCGAACCAGTCGCGCTCGCCGTCCTTGACCGGCAGGGTAGAAACGAGCAGGCCCGCAACTGCGACATAGACGACGAGCACGGCGACAAGTGCGACGGGCCAGCGGTTCTTGCGTGTGGCGATGGCTTCCATCAGACCCTCCCCAGGGCGAAGCCCTTGGCGATGTAGTTGCGAACGAAATAGATGACGAGTGCGCCGGGGATAATCGTCAGCACGCCTGCGGCGGCAAGCACGCCCCAGTCGAGACCGGACGCCGAGACTGTGCGGGTCATGGTGGCGGCGATCGGCTTGGCATCGGTGGTCGTGAGCGTGCGGGCGATCAGGAGTTCGACCCAGGAGAACATGAAGCAGAAGAAGGCGGCAACGCCGATGCCGGATGCGATCAGCGGCACGAAGATTTTTACGAAGAAGCGCGGGAAGGAGTAGCCGTCGATATAGGCCGTCTCGTCGATCTCCTTCGGCACGCCGGACATGAAGCCTTCGAGAATCCAGACCGCCAGCGGCACGTTGAAGAGGCAGTGCGCGATGGCGACCGCGATATGCGTGTCGATCAGGCCGAAGGCGGAATAGAGCTGGAAGAAGGGCAGCGCGAAAACGGCTGGCGGCGCCATCCGGTTCGTCAGCAGCCAGAAGAACAGATGCTTGTCGCCGAGGAAGCGGTAGCGCGAAAAGGCGTAGGCCGCCGGCAGCGCCACGGTGACCGAGATCACCGTGTTCATCACGACATAGGTGATCGAGTTGATGTAGCCGTTGTACCAGGAGGGATCGGTGAAGATCACCGTGTAATTGCGGAGCGTCGGATTCTGCGGCCACAGCGAAAAGGTGCTGAGGATTTCGCTTGTCTCCTTGAAGCTCATATTGACCAGCCAGTAGATCGGCAGGAGCAGGAAGATAATGTAGATCGTCGGCACCAGCCAGGAGAGGCGTTGCGACATCGGTTGCTTTTGAGTCTTCATAATGTCCTCCCTCCCTTCTCAGCCTTGCGCGTCACTGGTGGTCATCACCGTGTAGAAGATCCACGAGAGCAGCAGGATGATGAGGAAGTAGATGATCGAGAGGGCCGCGGCCGGGCCGAGGTCGAACTGGCCGATCGCCATCTTGACGAGATCGATCGACAGGAAGGTCGTCGAATTGCCAGGTCCACCGCCGGTGACGACGAAAGGCTCCGTGTAGATCATGAAACTGTCCATGAAGCGCAGCAGGAAGGCGATCAAGAGCACGCGCTTCATTTTCGGAAGCTGGATGTAGCGGAAGACGGACCAGCGCGAGGCGCCGTCGATCTTGGCCGCCTGGTAGTAGGCGTCGGGGATCGAGACGAGGCCGGCATAGCACAAGAGCACGACAAGGCTCGTCCAGTGCCAGACGTCCATAATGATCAGCGTGACCCAGGCATCGAGCGGGTTCTGCACATAGTTGTAGTTGATGCCAAGCGATGCGAGGGTGCGTCCGAGCAGGCCGATGTCGACGCGTCCGAAGACCTGCCAGATAGTGCCGACCACGTTCCACGGAATGAGCAGCGGCAGCGCCATCAGGACGAGGCAGATCGGCACGCCGATGCCCTTCTTCGGCATGTTGAGTGCGATCACGATGCCGAGCGGAATCTCGATCGTCAGGATGATCGCCGAGAAGATCAGGTTGCGGATCAGCGCATCCCAGAAGCGGTCGGATTCGAGTGTCTCCACGAACCAGTCGGTGCCGGCCCAGAAGAACTCGTTGTTGCCGAAGGTGTCCTGCACTGAATAGTTGACGACCGTCATCAGCGGGATCACGGCGGAGAAGGCGACGAGCACCAACACCGGCAGGACCATGAACCAGGCCTTGTTGTTCCAGGTCTTTTCCATGGGTCAGGCCTCCTCTCCGACGCGCCAGGAATCGGCGTAGATATTGATTGCCTTCGGATCGAAGGCGACACGCGGCTCGGCGGGAATTTCGTCGTCCTCGTCGAGCACGATCGAGATCGGCAGGTCGGCGAAACGCGCCCGGACGATCTTGCGGCGGCCGATGTCTTCGACCTTGGTGATCGCGACGGGCATGCCTTCGCGTCCGAGCGAAACGAATTCCGGACGGATGCCGAGCTCAGTCTTGGCGCCGGACTTGATCTTCGGCAGGAAATTGAGCGCGATGTTCTCGCTGCCGATCGCGGCCGTGTTGCCGGCGATCTTCGCCGGCAACACGTTCATGCCTGGCGACCCGATGAAATAGCCGACGAAGGTATGGCGCGGCCGTTCGAAGAGTTCGGCCGGCGTGCCAATCTGGACGATCTGGCCGTCGTACATGACGACGACCTTGTCGGCGAAGGTCAGCGCCTCGGTCTGGTCATGCGTCACATAGACCATGGTGAAGCTGAACTGCTTGTGCAGCCGCTTGATCTGCGAACGCAGCACCCATTTCATTTCGGGATCGATCACGGTCAGCGGTTCATCGAAGAGGATGGCGCTGACATCGGAACGAACGAGGCCGCGGCCGAGCGAGATCTTCTGCTTCTGGTCGGCGGTCAATCCGCGCGCGGTCTTCTTCGCCCAGCCGCCGAGACCGGTCATCTCGATGATTTCCTTGACGCGGCGGTCGACTTCGGCTTCCGGCACGTGCCGGTTGCGCAGCGGGAAGGCGAGATTGTCATAGACCGTCATCGTGTCGTAGATCACCGGGAACTGGAACACCTGGGCGATGTTGCGTTCCTGGGTGGAGAAATGCGTCACGTCCCGGCCATCGAAGAGGATGCGGCCTTCCGACGGGTTGATGAGGCCGGAAATGATGTTGAGCAGCGTGGTCTTGCCGCAGCCGGAAGGGCCGAGCAGCGCATAGGCGCCGCCGTCGTTCCATTCGTGATGCACTTCCCTCAGCGCGTAGTCGGCTTCCGACTTCGGCTTGGCGCCGTAGGCGTGGCGGATATGTTCTAGATTGATGCGTGCCATGGTTTCCTCCCAGCGCCTCCCTCAGGCCGTGCCGCCGATCGCGCGACCGTCCGGCCCGAAGACCATCAGGTGGCGTATATCGACAAAGACCTTAAGAACCGCGTCCGGTTCGATGTCGTGAACGCCGGGCGCGAGCATGACCCAGCGCGCGCCGGCGAAACCGACGTGAATGAAGCTCTCCGAGCCTGCGATCTCGGAAATTGCCGTCTTGACGGTAAGCGCGTTGCCGCTGCCGTTTGGCGGATCGAAAGAAAGGTGGTGCGGCTGGAAGGCGACCGTGCAGGGACCGTCGGGAACGGCCGAAAGGTGGGCCGGGACGGTAAGCACGGGCTTCCCATCGAGCGTGAAATCCGCTCCCGTCTTCACGAGCTCGATCGTATTCAGCGGCGGATCGGCGAAGGTGCGCGCGGTGACGATGTCGACCGGGCGGCGATAGACATCGATGGTGCGGCCGAACTGGGTGATGCGGCCCTCGCTCATGGTCGCGGTATTGCCGCCGAGCAGCAAGGCCTCGGACGGCTCCGTCGTCGCATAGACGAAGATTGCGCCGGAAGCGGCGAAGATCTTGGGCAATTCCTCGCGCAGTTCCTCGCGCAGCTTGTAGTCGAGATTGGCGAGCGGTTCGTCGAGCAGCACCAGATCGGCGTTCTTGACGATCGCACGCGCAAGCGCGGTGCGCTGCTGCTGGCCGCCGGAAAGGTTCAAGGGGGTGCGGTCGAGATAGGGTGTGAGCTTCAGGAGTTCGGCCGCCTTGCGCACTTCCCGATCGACGGTTGCGCTATCGGCGCCCTTGATGCGCATTGGCGAGGCGATGTTGTCGTAGACCGTCATCGCCGGATAGTTGATGAACTGCTGGTAGACCATGGCGACAGAGCGTTGCTGCACCGGCAGGCCGGTGACGTCGGCGCCATCGAAGCGAAGCGAGCCGGAGGCGGGCTTGTCGAGACCGGCCATCAGCCGCATCAGCGACGTCTTGCCGGAGAGGGTGGGGCCGAGCAGCACATTGAGCGACCCCCTCTCCAGCACAAGGTCGGTCGGGTGGATATGCGTCTCCCCGCCCACGACCTTGGATATGTTCTTCATTTCAAGCATCGAATTCTCCGGTGTTCCACCCAGCCATCGGCAGTCTCAATTGCAGGGTATCAGAGCGGGATGAGAAAAAGGGTTTTCGTTTTTCCGCCCGCATATCGTGATCTAGGCGGCAGCGTTGGCCGCGCCCTGCATATATTCCTCCAGCTCCGCGGCCTCCGCTGGCGAGAGCTTCAGTCCCAGTTTCGTACGGCGCCACAGCACGTCCTCCGCGCGCCGCGCCCATTCCTGCTCGATCAGCCAATTGACTTCGGTTTCGTAAAGGTCTGCTCCGAAACGTCTTCCGAGGTCGGCCTCCTTCGCCGCCTTGCCGAGAAGCCGGGCCGCCCGCGTGCCGTAGAGCCGCACGAGCCGGCGCGCGTGTGAATTGGCGAGAAAAGGGTAGCGCGCCTTGAGGCTGGCGACCTCGGCGTCGTAGCCGGCAGCGGGAAAATCGCCGCCCGGCAGGCTCGACCCGGCTGTCCATTTCCGGCCCTTGGCCCCGATCGCCTCGCCGATTTTTTCCAGCGCGGACTCACTCAGCCGCCGATAGGTTGTGAGCTTGCCGCCGAAGACGTTCAAGAGCGGCGCCTGGCCGTTCTGGCCTTCGACGCGCAGCACGTAATCGCGGGTCGCCTCCTGGGCCTTGCTGGCGCCGTCGTCGAACAGCGGTCGCACTGCCGAATAGGTCCAGACGATTTCGTCGCGCGTTACAGGATCAGTGAAATATTCGCTCGCCGCCTTGCAGAGATAGTCGATCTCGGCGTCGTTGATGCGCGCACCAGCGGGATCACCAATGAAATCGTGGTCCGTCGTTCCGATCAGCGTGAAATCGTTCTCGTAGGGAATGGCGAAGATGATCCGCCCGTCCGGGTTCTGGAAGAAATAGGCGCGCGGATCGTCAAACTTCTTGTTCACGACGATATGGCTGCCCTGCACGAGGCGGACATTGTGCACGTCGTTCTTGCCGATCGCGTCGGCGAGCACCCGATCCACCCAAGGACCGGTGGCGTTAACGAGCATGCGGGCACGCAGGGCTCCGCGCGCCCCGGTCACCATATTTTCCGTTTCGATTGCCCAGTGCCCGTCGTTGCGGCGTGCGGAGACAACCCGGGTGCGCGGCATGACCCGTGCGCCGCGATCGGCCGCGTCGCGAGCGTTCAGCACCACCAGGCGCGCATCGTTGACCCAGCCGTCGGAATATTCGAATGCCTTGGTGAAAAGCCGCTTCAGTGGCAATCCCGCCGGGTCGCGGGTCATGTCTAGCGTGCGGGTCGGGGGCAACAGCTTGCGGCCGCCGATATGATCATAGAGAAACAGGCCGAGGCGGATGAGCCAGGCGGGGCGCATGCCGCCCTTGTGGAAGGGCAGGACGAATCGCATCGGCCAGATGACGTGCGGCGCCATCGCCCACAATATCTCGCGCTCCATCAGCGCCTCGCGGACCAGGCGGAACTCATAATATTCGAGATAGCGCAGACCGCCGTGGATAAGCTTGGTGGAGCCGGACGATGTGCCGGAGGCGAAATCCTTCATTTCGGCCAGCGCGACGGAATAACCCCGACCGACCGCATCACGCGCAATGCCGCATCCGTTGATGCCGCCGCCTATGACGAAGACGTCGAAGATCGTCTGCTCTGACACTGTATTTCCCCTCCGCATTTCGCAATGCACAAATTGATGCGGCTGCGAAAGTGAAATCAGTTAAAACGAAAATATATCGAATGTCAAACGAATGTTTCCCGATGCCACAGGCGCGCAAAGCGTCCCGAGTCAGGCATCGGTCTCGATCAGCCGAACGTCCTGCTCGGCACATATTTTCCGAACGTTTTCAATGATGCAGTGGTCGGTGATGAAAGTCTGGACCTGGGAGATGTGGCCGATCCGGACCGGAGCGGTTCGTTCGAATTTCGTGGAGTCCGAAACGAGAATGACGTGCCGCGCATTTGCGATGATCGCCTGGGCGACTTTCACTTCCCGGTAATCGAAATCGAGAAGTGCGCCATCGTGGTCGATCGCCGAGGCGCCGATGACGGCGAAATCCACCTTGAACTGCTTGATGAAGTCGACAGCGGCCTCGCCGACGATGCCGCCGTCGGAACCGCGCACGACACCACCCGCGATCACCACCTCGATCGAGGGGAATACGCGCAACCTGTTGGCAACATTGATGTTGTTGGTGATGACCATCAATTCCTTGTGGTCGAGCAGCGCTTCTCCCACCGCTTCGGTAGTGGTGCCGATATTGATGAAGAGCGAGGCGTTGTCGGGGATGAGCGCGGCGGCGGCACGGCCAATCGCCTGCTTTTCGGTCGCGGCGATCTGGCGGCGCGCGTCGTATTTGACGTTTTCCTTGCCGCTCGGGAAGATCGCACCCCCGTGAATGCGGTTCAGCACCCTTGCATCGCAGAGATCATTGAGATCCTTGCGGATCGTTTGTGGCGTCACCGAAAAGCGCTGGGCAAGCTCCTCGACGAGCACGCGCCCCTCTGTTTTTGCCAGGTCCAGGATTTCCGCTTGCCGCCCGCTGAGATACATTCCCGCTCCCTCGGTTTCGTTTTTTTTCATAATATGCAAAAACGAAAGCGTTGCAATTTCAGAAGTCGGCGTTTTTTGCGCGACGCTGGTTTCGCGGCAATCGCTGACGCGCCCATGTTGCAATCCGGCGGTGGATGGGCGAGCCTGTTGGTCTGTCAGGGCAGGGGACGAGACGTTGGGCGCTTTTTCTCCCGCATTCTGCTCCAGCTTTATGACTGTTGATCGGCGCTTGTGGTCCGGACTGGGATCGTGGGGTTAGAGGGGGAAGGCATGTTTCATCCGGCCTTGTTCAAGGGCATGAACGTGGTGGTGACCGGCGGTGGCCGGGGTATCGGGCTGGAGGTTGCGCGGCAATTTCTCGATTGTGGCGCGCATGTCCTCGTCCACATGGGCAGGACGGTCGCCCGCGAGCGTCACGATTTTCTCGAATTGGCCGCAACCGAGGGCAGGGCGTTTCTTTGTGCCGCCGATTTTCTTGTGGCTGGCGGCGTCGAAAGCCTGGCGGATGCCGTCCGGGAGCGGTTCGACAGTGTCGATGTTCTCATCAACAATGCCGGCACGATGGTCGGGCGCTTCCCTGCCGCAGACCTGACTGACGACGACTATCGCACGGTCGTGCAGCTCAATCAGACGTCGGTCGTCGAGATGACGCGGGCAATGCTGCCGCTCTTGCGCAAGGGCACCCATCCCGCGATCGTCAACACCGTGTCGATCTCCGCCTCGACCGGCGGCAGCGCCGGCTCGTCGATCTACTCCGCCACCAAGGCCTTCGTCGCGACCTATTCGAAGGCACTGGCACGCGAGCTGGCGCCGGAGGGCATCCGCGTCAATTGCGTCTCGCCGGGAACGATCGCGACCGACTTCCACGAACGCTACTCGTCGCCGGAGAAACTCGAGGCAACGCGCAAGACGATCCCGCTCGGCCGGCTCGGCACCGCCGAGGATTGCGCGCCGGCCTATCTCTTCCTCGCTTCGCACGCCCTTTCAGGCTATATCACCGGCCAGGTGCTGGAGGTGAATGGGGGCCAGCTTATCTGCTAAGCGGGAATGATGGATGAAGTGTTCCTTCCCCTCATCCGCCTGCCAGCACCTTCTCCCCGCAAGCGTGGAGAAGGGGACTCGCGGCGGCGTCTCAGTCCCCTCTCCCCGCGGGGGCGAGGGTAAGGGGCAGGTCCAATCATCGCGACCTAAAGGCCAGGCATGATCGACAAGCTGGAGTTCTTTCTCGCACTTGCCCGCCAACGGCATTTCGGCCGGGCGGCGGAGGAGTGCGGCGTCACGCAGCCGACGCTGTCGGCGGCGATTCGCCAGCTCGAGGACCAGCTCGGCGTCATGCTCGTCAATCGCGGATCGCGTTACCAGGGTCTGACGCCGGAGGGTCAGCGGGTGCTCGAATGGGCGCGGCGGATCGTCAGCGACACCCGCACCATGCGCGAGGAGATGCGCGCGGCACGTAAAGGCCTGTCGGGACATATCCGGCTGGCCGCGATCCCGACGACGCTTGCCATGGTGCCGATGATCACCGCGCCGTTTCAGGAAAAGCATCCGGACGTGACGTTTTCGGTGCTTTCGACGACGTCGCTGCAGATCCTGACTCTTCTGGAAAACCTCGAGATCGACGCAGGCTTGACCTATCTGGAGAACGAGCCGCTCGGCCGCGTGACCACCGTGCCGCTGCAAATCGAGCAATATCATCTGGTTACCGCCTCCGGCACGCCGCTATCGGATCGCAAAAGCGTGACTTGGAAGGAAGTCAGCAACGTTCGGCTTTGTCTATTGACCGCCGATATGCAGAACCGCCGTATCATCAATCAGCATTTTGCCGAAGCCGGCGCCATCCCTAGCCCGACACTCGAATCGAATTCGATGATTGTGCTCTTCTCTCACGTGCGCACTGGCCGCTGGGCGAGCATCATGCCCTATAACGTCGCGAAATCATTCGGTTTTCACGAAGATATCCGGATGATCCCGATCGTCGATCCGGATGTCCATCACACGGTCGGCCTGGTCGCCACCTACCGCGAGCCCTTCACGCCGCTGGTCTCCGCGCTCCTGCACGAGGCCCGTATTCTGGGCGAGCGCAACAAGGCCCTAGATCACGTTCATGCGCACGAACGCGGTCAATTTCAATAAGTTGATGCGGGAGCGGGGGGGGGGCGGGAAACCGCATTGCGCCTCGCTTGATCTGCATCGATAGATTTTTTCTATCGATCAACGGAACAGCATTATTGACCCCTCCGGCCTTACGCGCGAAGCTTAACGGGCAGAGATCGACGAGGCTCCGGTCTCTGCCGAAACATAACACATTCGGTGCGGCAGCGGTCGGGCGGAGGGCCTGATCGTAGGGCGCCCACGAGCCGGGAGGGCTCTTCGCGTGAATATTCAGCTGCCGCGCGCAGACGTGGCTGAGCGTACGCTCGCGATTGTCGGTGAACTCAAAGGGCTCGAAGGTCCACTTCTTCCGATCCTGCACGAGATCCAGGACGAATTCGGCTATGTGCCTGAGGAGTGCTTGCCGGTGATTGCGCGCGAACTAAACCTTTCGCGCGCCGAGGTCTACGGCGTCGTCACCTTCTATCATGATTTCCGCAACCATCCCGCCGGACGCCATGTGCTGAAGCTCTGTCGCGCGGAGGCCTGCCAGTCGATGGGCGGAGACCGGCTAGCCGAACGCGCCAAGGCACTACTCGGCATCGACTTCCATGAGACGACGCCGGACGGCGCGGTGACGCTGGAGCCCGTCTACTGTCTCGGGCTCTGTTCCTGCTCGCCGTCGGCAATGCTTGATGGCGAGGTTCGCGGACGGGTCGACGACGCGGAGCTTGAGGCGCTGGTTGCGGAGGCGCGCCGATGACCGTGAAGATCTACATTCCGCGGGATGCGGCCGCACTTGCGCTCGGCGCCGATCGCGTCGCCATGGCGATGGCGGACGGGATTGCCGCGCGCGGGCTCTCCGCCACGATCGTCCGCAATGGTTCGCGTGGCATGCACTGGCTGGAACCGCTGGTCGAGGTCGAAACCGGCGAGGGCCGCATCGCCTACGGCCCGGTGAAGTCCAGTGACGTAGCCTCGCTTCTGGATGCCGGGCTGCTCTCTGGCGGCGCGCACGCGCTTTGCCTGGGGAAGACGGAGGAGATTCCGTTCCTCAAGCAGCAGACCCGGCTGACCTTCGCTCGCTGCGGCGTCATCGATCCACTGTCACTCGGCGACTATCGCGCCCATGGCGGCTTGCGCGGACTCGAAAAAGCGGTTGCCATGCAGCCCGCGTCGATCGTTGCGGAGGTGACCGAGAGCGGACTTCGCGGGCGCGGCGGTGCCGGCTTCCCAACCGGCATCAAGTGGAAAACGGTTCTCGAGGCGGCGGGCGCGCGCAAATACATCGTCTGCAACGCCGATGAGGGCGACAGCGGCACCTTCGCCGACCGGATGATCATGGAGGGTGATCCCTTCGTGCTGATCGAGGGCATGGCGATTGCCGGCATCGCCACCGGCGCCATCAAGGGCTATGTCTACACGCGTTCCGAATATCCACATGCGATCGCGGCCATGGAGCAAGCGATCGAGATCGCCCGCGCCGCCGGCGTGCTTGGCGCCTCGGTGCTCGGTTCCGCTCACGCCTTCGACATGGAAGTGAGGACCGGCGCCGGTGCCTATGTCTGTGGCGAGGAGACCTCGCTCTTGAACAGCCTCGAAGGCAAACGCGGTATCGTTCGCGCCAAGCCGCCGCTTCCCGCGCATAAGGGCCTGTTCGACTGTCCGACCGTTATCAACAACGTCATCTCGCTCGCCTCCGTGCCGATCATTCTGGACAAGGGAGCCGCCTTCTATCGCGATTTCGGCATGGGCCGGTCGCGCGGCACGATCCCGATTCAGATCGCCGGCAACGTCAAGCATAGCGGCCTCTATGAGACCGCTTTCGGCCTGACGCTCGGCGAGATCGTCGACGAGATCGGCGGCGGGACAGCGAGCGGCCGACCGGTCAAGGCGGTGCAAGTGGGCGGCCCGCTCGGCGCTTATTTCCCGCGCGCACTATTCGACACCCCGTTCGACTACGAGGCCTTCGCGGCCAAGGATGGCCTGATCGGCCACGCCGGCATTGTCGTCTTCGACGACACGGCCGACATGCTGAAGCAGGCGCGCTTCGCCATGGAATTCTGCGCCGTCGAAAGCTGCGGCAAGTGCACGCCCTGCCGCATTGGCTCGATACGCGGCGTCGAGGTCGCGGACAAGATCGCCGCCGGTATCGCGCCTGAGAAGAATCGCGAGTTGCTCGCCGATCTTTGCAACACGATGAAGTTCGGCTCGCTCTGCGCGCTGGGCGGCTTCACGCCCTATCCGGTGATGAGCGCGATGACGCATTTCCCGGAGGATTTCTCGCCGGCCCCGGCAGTGGAGGCGGCGGAATGATGGCGGTCTATACCCCCCTCTGGCCTGCCGGCCATCTCCCCCACAAGGGGGGAGATCGACTCGCTGCGAGCCGATCGCTCCAAAAGGATCGCTTGCATGCGCGGAACGCTCCGATAGGCGGGAAGAGTACGCCCCACCTGTTCTCCCCCCTTGTGGCGGAGATGCCCGGCAGGGCAGAGGGGGGTGATCTCTCCCTGAACGCAATTTCTCAGGAGGTCCATTGATGTCTCTCATTCATGAAATCGACTATGGCACTCCTGCTTCGAAATCCGAAAAGCTGGTGACGCTAACGATCGACGGGCGCGAGATCACCGTGCCGGAGGGCACCTCGATCATGCGCGCGGCGATGGAAGCCGGCATCGAGGTGCCGAAACTCTGTGCCTCCGACATGATGGACGCCTTCGGGTCCTGCCGCCTCTGTCTCGTCGGGATCGAGGGACGCGCCGGCATGCCGGCTTCCTGCACGACGCCGGTCGCGCCGGGCATCAGCGTTTCCACCCAGACCCAGCGGTTGAAGGACGTCCGCCGCGGCGTGATGGAGCTTTATATCTCCGACCACCCGCTCGACTGCCTGACCTGCGCGGCCAACGGCGATTGCGAACTGCAGGACATGGCCGGCGCCGTGGGCCTGCGCGACGTGCGTTACGGCTATGACGGGGCGAACCACGTCACGGCGCGCAACAATGGCGGCGAGATCAATCTGAAATGGGCGCCGAAGGACGAATCCAATCCCTATTTCGCCTTCGATCCGGCGAAATGCATCGTCTGCTCGCGCTGTGTTCGCGCCTGCGAGGAGGTACAAGGCACCTTTGCGCTGACGATCGGCGGGCGCGGCTTCGATTCGCGCGTTGCCGCGGGCATGAACGAGGATTTCGTTTCCTCCGAATGCGTCTCCTGCGGCGCCTGCGTGCAGGCCTGCCCGACGGCGACGCTGACCGAAAAATCGGTGATCGAGATCGGCCAGCCGGAACATTCGGTGGTCACCACCTGCGCCTATTGCGGCGTCGGCTGCTCCTTCAAGGCGGAGATGCGCGGCGAGGAACTGGTGCGGATGGTGCCGTGGAAGGACGGCCAGGCTAACCGCGGCCATTCCTGCGTCAAGGGCCGCTTCGCCTACGGCTATTCGAGCCACAAGGACCGCATCCTCAATCCGATGATCCGCGAGAAGATCACCGATCCCTGGCGCGAGGTCACCTGGGAAGAGGCTTTTGCGCACGTCGCCTCCGAATTCCGCCGTATCCAGTATCAGTACGGCCGAGATTCTGTCGGCGGCATCACCTCGTCGCGCTGCACCAACGAGGAGACCTATCTGGTGCAGAAGCTGGTGCGCGCCGGCTTCGGCAACAACAATGTCGACACCTGCGCCCGCGTCTGCCACTCGCCCACCGGCTACGGCCTTAACCAGACCTTCGGCACCTCGGCAGGCACGCAGGATTTCGACAGCGTTGAGCAGACGGATGTCGCCGTCATCATCGGCGCCAACCCGACCGACGGACATCCAGTCTTCGCCTCGCGGCTGAAAAAGCGGCTGCGCGAAGGCGCCAAGCTGATCGTCATCGATCCACGCCGGATTGACCTCGTTCGCTCCGCCCATGTCGAGGCCTCCTACCATCTGCCGCTGAAGCCCGGCACCAATGTCGCCATCCTGACGTCGATGGCACACGTGATCGTCACCGAGGGCCTCGCCAACGAAGCTTTCATCCGCGAGCGCTGTGACTGGTCGGAATATGAGGACTGGGCCGCATTCGTCGCCGAGCCATATCACAGCCCGGAAGCGACCGAAGCCTATACCGGCGTTCCGGCCGAACTGGTGCGCGGCGCGGCGCGCCTGTACGCCACCGGCGGCAACGGCGCCATCTACTACGGCCTTGGCGTCACCGAGCACAGCCAGGGCTCGACCACCGTTATGGCGATCGCCAACCTCGCCATGGTGACCGGCAACATTGGCCGGCCCGGTGTCGGCGTCAATCCGCTGCGCGGCCAGAACAACGTGCAGGGCTCCTGCGACATGGGCTCATTCCCGCACGAACTGCCCGGCTACAGGCACATCTCCGATGATGCGACGCGTGACGTCTTCCAGAAACTCTGGGGCGTGACAATCAACAACGAGCCGGGCTTGCGCATCCCGAACATGCTTGATGCCGCCGTCGACGGGACCTTCAAGGCGCTCTACATCCAGGGCGAGGATATCCTTCAGTCGGATCCGGACACCAAGCATGTCGCTGCCGGTCTTGCAGCAATGGAATGTGTCGTCGTGCACGACCTGTTCCTCAACGAAACGGCCAACTACGCCCACGTCTTCCTGCCGGGCTCGACCTTCCTCGAAAAGGACGGCACCTTCACCAATGCCGAGCGGCGGATCAACCGCGTTCGGCGTGTCATGCGGCCGAAGAGCGGCTATGCGGATTGGGAGGTGACGCAGAAGCTCGCCCAGGCCATCGGGCTTAACTGGAACTATCGCCATCCATCCGAGATCATGGATGAGATCGCGGCGACGACGCCGACCTTCGCCATGGTTTCCTACGACTATCTGGACAAGATGGGCTCGGTGCAGTGGCCCTGCAACGAAAAGGCGCCGCTTGGTTCACCGATCATGCATGTCGATGGCTTTGTGCGCGGCAAGGGCAAGTTCATCCGCACCGAATTCGTCGCAACCGACGAGAAGACCGGTCCGCGCTTCCCGCTGTTGCTCACCACCGGCCGCATCCTCAGCCAGTACAATGTCGGCGCACAGACGCGGCGCACGGAGAACGTGATCTGGCACGCCGAAGACCGGCTGGAGATCCATCCGCACGATGCCGAGCAGCGCGGCATTCGCGACGGCGATTGGGTCAGGCTGGCCAGCCGTTCGGGTGAGACGACACTGAGGTCGCTGATCACCGATCGCGTCGCACCGGGCGTGGTCTATACGACCTTCCATCACCCGACGACGCAGGCGAACGTCATCACCACCGACTTCACCGACTGGGCAACCAACTGCCCGGAATACAAGGTGACTGCGGTGCAAGTCTCGCCTTCGAACGGCCCCTCCGACTGGCAGCGCGACTATGACGAGCAGGCTCGCCAGTCGCGGCGGATCGCTGGCAAGCTGGAGGCGGCGGAGTAGGGGAGTGCGGGAGCACGTCGCATGAGCGGTATCAAGACAAGCGTGAAAGTGGCCGAATCCGCTCGCCGCGCCGGTACCCTCGTCGCCGGGTCACGGGTGGTGCCGGAGGAGACGCCGATCGCGTTGACCTATGGCGGCTCCACCCACGCGGTGATGATGGCGACGCCCGGCGATTTCGAGGATTTTGCCGTCGGCTTCAGCATGACCGAAGGCATCATCACCGAACCGGACCAGATCGAGGCTGTCGACGTCGTGGCCGAGGACAAGGGCATCGACCTGCAGATCACGCTTCGGGACGAAGAGAACGACATGCTGCGGCAGCGGCGCCGGCACATGGCCGGTCCGGTCGGTTGCGGTCTTTGCGGCATCGAATCGATCGAGCAGGCTGTTCGCCCTACTCCGGATGTCTCGAGAGCGGCGCTCCGGCTTTCGCAGGCCGACGTCGTCAAGGCCGTAGCACTTCTCAACGGCCAGCAACCTCTGCATGTCGAGACGCGCGCGGTACATGGCGCGGCGTTCTACGTGCCGGGAAGGGGCCTGATTGCCGTACGCGAGGATGTCGGACGCCACAATGCGCTCGACAAGCTTGTCGGTGCGGCGGCGCGTGCCGGCTTCAAGGGCGGTGAGGGTGCCGTCGTCGTCACCTCGCGCGTATCGGTCGAGATGGTTCAGAAGACTGCGATCATCGGGAGCCCGGTGATCATTGCGATTTCGGCGCCGACGGCGCTTGCCATTCGCACGGCGGAAGAGGCGGGCATGACGCTCATCGCGCTCGTGCGCGGCGACGAATTCGAGATCTTCACCCATGCCGCGCGCATACATTCCGGAGCTGTTGCCGATGTCGCCTGATACCAATGCCAAGCTCATCTACATGGCCAACCAGATCGCCACGTTCTTCAAGAGCCAACCGGCAGCGGAAGCGGCGGAGGGCGTTGCGACCCATATCAACAAATATTGGGAGCCGCGCATGCGCCGCAAGCTGTTCGAGCACATCGAGGCCGGCGGCGAGGGGCTGAACCCGCTGGTGCTCGAGGCGGCCGCGAAGATTCGCCGTCCGGAAGCGGCGTAGCGGCCGCTAAGGACCCCGCGTGAAACCCAAACTTACCTGTCGTCGAACGAAAGAGGCCGCCTCACCGTGGTGAGACGGCCGGCATCCAAGAATGATCAAAAATCTCAGGCGGCGAGTTCTTCCACGTCCCGTTCCTTGAACATGCGGGCAAGATTCAGGAAGCAGATCATGCCCGATTCATTGGCGATGATGCCTTCCGCGAAGCTCTTGTCGAAGGAAGCCGTCACCTCCGGCACCGGCTGAACCTGGCTGCCCTGAACGGTGAGAATGTCGGAGACGCGATCGACGACGAGGCCGATAACCATGTTGTGCACTTCGGCGACGACGATCGCGCTGCGTTCGTTGGCGACCGTCGATTTCATTCCGAGCTTGTGGGCAAGATCGATGATCGGGATCACCGTGCCGCGCAGGTTCATCACGCCGATCACTTCCGGCGGTGAGTGCGGAATGGGTGTCGACGGCGCCCAGCCGCGGATTTCACGGATCGTCGTGGTTTTGACGCAGAATTCCTGATCGTGAAGACGGAACGCTATGATTTCCAGCGTCTCGCCGTCAAATCCGGCCGTTCTCAATGTTCCTGTCATCGAAGGTCCTTCCAGCTTTCCGGTCGACGCCTCCTGCGGATGCTGCGGGCAAGCGCAGCTTCCAGCAAATCAGGAGGTGCCGTTAGATCCGCCGAGGACATCCGGCGAGGCGCAAGCTGCATCATGCGCGGAGAAACCCGCTTTGCGCTTTGGGAGCTAGTCTAAGCCGGGATTCGTTAAGACTTGCTTTTGAGAAGGATGCGAGCCGCCCCGATGCCGGGACGGATCGGAAGGATGGTGTCACGCAGAGGCGAGCACGGCCGCGAAATGTTCGACCGCCCAATCGACCTGGTCCTCTGTGATGACGAGCGGCGGGGCGATGCGGATCGTGTCGCCATGGGTGTCCTTGGCGAGAATGCCGCGCGCCTTCAGTGCCTCGCAATATTTGCGGGCGCCGCCCGCTTCCGGAACCAGCTCGACCGCGAGCATGAGACCGCGGCCGCGAACTTCCTTGATGATGTTGGAGCGGACATCCCGCAGGCCGTTCTGGAAGCGCTCGCCCATCCGGGCGGAATTTTCGATCATGCCCTCCTCGGTGAGTGCCTTCAGCGCCGCCCGGGCAATCGCGCAGGCAAGCGGATTGCCGCCGAAAGTCGAACCATGCTGGCCCGGTTTCAAAACGCCGAGCACCTCCGAATTCGAAAGCACGGCGGAGACCGGATAGAAGCCGCCGGACAACGCCTTGCCGATCAGTGTCACATCCGCCTCGATGCCCTCATGCTCTTCTGCAAGCAGCTTGCCGGTGCGGCCGAGACCGGTCTGGATTTCGTCGAGAATGAGCGTAATGCCATGCTTCGTGCAGAGGTCACGAACCCCGGCAAAATATCCAACTGGCGGCACGATCACGCCAGCTTCGCCCTGGATCGGCTCGACGAGGAACGCAACCGTATTTTCGCTGATCGCTTCGCGGAAGGCGTCGATGTCGCCGAAGGGAACGATCTTGAAACCCGGCGCGAAAGGCCCGAAGCCGATGCGGGCGTCCGGGTCGGTCGAAAAGCCGACGATGCCCATCGTACGGCCGTGGAAGTTGTTGGAGCAGACGATGATTTCGGCCTTGTCGTCGGCGACGCCCTTGACCTCGTATCCCCATTTGCGCACGGCCTTGATGGCGGTCTCGACCGCTTCGGCGCCGGAGTTCATCGGCAGCACCTTGTGCGAACCGGTGAGCGCCGCGATCTCCTCATAGAAATGCGCAAGCTGGTCGTTGCGGAAGGCGCGCGAGGTGAGCGTCAGCTTCTGCGCCTGTTCGATCATCGCCCTGAAGATCTTCGGATGACAATGGCCCTGGTTGACGGCGGAATAGGCCGAGAGGCAGTCGAGATAGCGATTGCCGTCGACGTCCCAGACATAGACGCCTTCGCCGCGCGAAAGCACGACGTCGAGTGGCTTGTAGTTATGGGCGCCCAGCCGGTATTCGGTTTCGATCAGGGCTTCAGTTGTTGTCATCAATGATCCTCCGGTTGTGTCATGGCGCCGCGCTCGTGGGCATGCGCGGGATCGCCGGGACGTCTTAGTCACGTTCAGGCGCTGCGGGTCGGCCGGTCGAGAATGCGGCGGCCGAAGAGACTTGCCGTCAGCTCGACCAGGACGCGGGCGCTCTTGCCGCGGTCGTCGAGGAAGGGGTTGAGTTCGACGACGTCGAGCGATGAGACGAGATCGCTGTCGCAGAGCATCTCCATGATCAGATGAGCTTCGCGGAATGTCGCACCGCCCGGCACCGTGGTGCCGACACCAGGTGCAATTTCCGGATCCATGAAATCGACGTCGAGGCTCACATGCAGGAGGCCGTTGGCGGCGCGGACCTCATCGAGGATCTGACGCATGATGTGGGCCATGCCAATCTCGTCGACGGCGCGCATGTCGTAGACATTGACGCCGTGCTCGGCGATCTCCTCGCGCTCGCGCGCATCGACCGAGCGAATGCCGATCTGATAGACCCTCGTCGGGTCGACCAGCGGCCGATCGCTGGCGAGGATCGGGGCGAATTCCGCCTCGCCGCAGAAGAAGGCAACGGGCATGCCATGCATGTTGCCGGAGGGCGAAGTGACCGGCGAATTGAAGTCGGCATGCGCATCGAGCCAGAGGACGAAAAGCGGCCGGCCGACCGCATCGGCGTGGCGCGCCATGCCGGAGACGCTGCCCATGGAAAGCGCATGGTCGCCACCGAGGATGATCGGGAAATGTCCCTTGCGGGCGACGTCGTGTACGGCATCGTTCAGCGCCCGGGCAAAGGCTGCGACCATCTGCAGATTGTTGGCGCGCGGATGATTGGCGAGGTCGCGTGCCGGCAGCGGCCGGACATCGCCTTCGTCGTGAACCGTATGGCCGAGTTCGGCCAGAACCGTGTCGATGCCGGCGATCCTCAGCGCCGTCGGGCCCATGGCCGCGCCGCGCCGTCCGGAGCCTTCTTCGATGGGTGCGCCGATCAAGGTGATGGTCTTCATTTCCGCCTTTTCCTTCCTCTGATTCCCCGCAAGAATGGCGCGGATTATCGTCAAAAGGCGTGACAGCAAAAAGATGGAAAACTGTCGATTGGAAGGCTATCATCGCCATATTGATAAGGCAAATTTGCCAAATTGAGAACATGGACGATCTCGACCAAACCCTCATCAGCGCGCTCAGACAGAATGCGCGCATACCGGTCTCGACGCTTTCGGCAATGACGGGCGTGTCGCGCGCGACTGTCGCCGCACGCATCGATCGGCTGGTGGCGAACGGAACAATTGCTGCCTTCACGATCCGGACCGGCTCGGAAATTCCGACGTCCGGTGTGCGCGCCGTCGTCATGATCGAAGTTCACGGCAAGATGGCCGACCGCGTCGCGGATCAGTTGCGCGGCTTGCCGCAGGTCAGGGCGCTGCACAGCACCAACGGGCGGTGGGATTTCATCGCCGAGCTTGAGGATCGCGACCTCGTCAGCTTCGATGAAACGCTGAGGCGTATTCGGCTCATCGATGGAATCACTGTGACAGAGACCAATATCCTTCTGAAGACCAGCAAGATGAGCGGTGCGTTCTGACGCTAGTGCAGCTGTCGGCGCCGTCCGTCTTTAGCGGCCGCAAGCGATTTTTGTTCTTGATTTGTTCTAATTCCCTTGTAAGATGTTCCACCTCAGCAAAACGAGAAGCATGAGGAAAGTGCGTGGCGTCCGCCCGCATCCCGTTCTATTTCATTGAAAATGATCACGTTCATCGCGATCCAGGGAGGTTGTCATGGCCACGTACAATGGCGGCCCGGCACGGCAGATTTGCATAAAGCTGTTCGTCAGGCATGGGGACGAGGAGCGAGCGATCGCCTTCTATAGTGACGTCTTCGGCGCCGAGCTCCTGCAGCGCCATGAGTGGAGCGGCATCCTAACGAGCGCCGACCTTTGCCTCGGCGATTCCGTCTTCCGCATTGCCGGCGCCAATCCGCGCCGGGATGCCGAGCCGCGGCTTGGCGGACCGCGGTCGCCACATGCGCTCGGCACGACGGCGGCGATCCTAGAACTGCATGTCGATGACGTGGATCGGGTGCTCGGACGAGCGATCGGTTCTGGCGCGAGCCTGCGCAATGCCGCCGAAACGCTGCCGACGGGAGATAGGGTCGGCGCCTTCATCGACCCGTTCGGACACATCTGGGCGTTGTTCACCGCCATTGACGAAAGCGAGGTGCTGGACGCGTTCGGGGTAGATCGAAACGCCGCTTGATGTGAGGTTTACTGCTCACCACCTTCCCAATCCCTTTCCCCTTGTCAGGAGTGGGGAGGGGCCGGGTGAGCAGCCGGAAGCCGTCGGCTTTCGTCGTTCACTCTAGAAAAACTCGTCCAAAAGGCAGTAAAAGGAAAGCTTCTCCGGATCGGGATTTGGCAGGCCGTATAGGCCGAGAAACGGCTGAACCCATTCTTTTCCCAGATTGTAGCTGATGCTTCGACAGGCCAGAGCGATGTCTTGGTGAAGATCCGCGACGCCAAGGCGACCGCAATCGATGAAGCCGGCGAATCGGCCCCCTTGCGCGACAATGTTGGGCAAGCAGGCATCGCCATGTGTCACCACCAACTGCTCATCTTTCGGGTTTCGTAGTTGAAGCTCGCCGAAGAGCTCTCGCGCCGTCCTTCCCTGCCGTTCGTCGTCGAAATCGTTTTCATCGACAAGGCCGGCGTCCATGCGCGCCTCTGCGGCGGCGATGCGGCTCCTTAGCCGGTGATCAAAGGGACATTTGGCCGGGTCGAGGCGGTGCAGGCTGCGCAGCGCATCGGCAAGAATGACGATGCGTTCGGCCGGCGACAGGCGAGAGGAGGCAAGATCGATCCCCTCGATTGCTTCCACCAACAGCCAGCGTTGCCCTGCATGCTGCGCTTGGCCGAGAACTCGCGGACAGGGCAGGCCCTGTGCTGCGAGCCATTCAAGTCGCGCCGCCTCGTTTTCCAATTCGGCAAAAGGTCCTGACTTTTCATGTTTGACGACGAGTGGGGGCTGGCCATCGGCCCTGAGCAGGAGCACCGTGGACGCGGATTGACCAAGCGTGTCTTTTTCAGAGGTATAGCCCGAAAGCCGGTCGCGGAACGCCGGCGGCAGATCGATCTCTTGCATTTGTATGGGCGGCTCGACAGGTTGATTTTGCAGTGAATTGTGTGGGCGCTGCAGTAGCCTCGCGGCCACAAGCGAGGCCAAGGGCCCGCCGCAGCCGCTCAGTCCCGGTCCCCGCTCACGGCAGAGACAGCCGCGGAGGGGAAACCGAAACAATCTTTGCTTCGCCTAATACTCCCTTTCGAAGAAGATGCCGCCGGCAGCCGAGCCGTCGCCGGCGGCCTCGCCCTTCAGCTTGACGCCCCTTCCGACATCGAAATTGATCACAGCCTTGCTGGAGCTCGAATCCGAGCCCTGCTGCAATTCGAGGTAAGTGCGGTCGTTGAGGTATTTGCCGGCCCGCAACTGCGCGCCGCCGCTCTCGTCGGTCGTTATGTCGAGATCGTCGACGCCGAGTTTGTTGCGCAGACCGTCAAGCACGGATGTCGAGCCGCCGCCGGCGAGTTGGCTGACGGCTGAGGCGAGTTGAGCGATCTGGAAGGCCGACAAGTTGGAAAGCGACCGGTTGAAGATGAGGCGCGCCAGGATTTCGTCCTGGGGCAGCGCCGGCGAGGAGGAGAACGTCACCTGCGGATTGTTGGCGAGCCCGGAGACATTGACGGTGATGGTCGTCGAGCCGGCGCTCGAGGTGGCGTCGAGGTCGAGTGTCGGAATCAGATCGCCGCCGAAACCGATCCGCCCTCGGGTGAACGTGAGGCGCTTGCCGAGAATTTCGAGCCGCCCGCGCCGCATGTCGAAGCCGCCGGAGACGATCGGCTGCACGGCAGTGCCACGGATCGTCAGCTCGCCGCCAAGCTCCGCATCGATGCCGCGCCCACGCACGAAAAACTGTCCCGGGGCACTGACGGCGAGATCGAATGCGATCAAGCCGCGGGCCTCGGCTCCTGCGGAGGTGTCCCTGCGCAGGTTCCTTGCCATCTGCTGCACGTTGGCCGGGGCGTTCCTATGCGTGATGTCGATCTCGGATAAAGAGGTGGGCAGCTTTTCCGGAATAGTGATTGCCGCGCGGCGGATCGTCAGCCTGCCGCCGAGCACCGGCGTGGCGACGAGCGGCCCCCTGAGCGTCAGGTCGCCGGCAAGGTTTGCCGTAAAGAGCGTGCCGTCGACATAGGTCGCGTTGTTGAGGCGGATCCTCAAATCCGCAGGGAAACCGGAACCGGCCGCGATCCCGACGGTCCCGCTCGCCTCGATCGAGCCCCCGGTGGCGAGATTGGTGGAAAGCCTCGAAATCGTCGCCTGCCTGCCGTCGAGTGTGACATTTGCTGTAAGGTCGTTGAAAGCGAGGTTACGCCGGACGTCGACCAGCCGTCCGCCGGCGGTCCTGATCGTGCCGGAGATCTGCGGCGCCCTCGCCGAGCCGGAAAGCGAGAGATCGATGGTCGCGG
Source organism: Sinorhizobium garamanticum (assembly GCF_029892065.1). Taxonomy (NCBI): domain Bacteria; kingdom Pseudomonadati; phylum Pseudomonadota; class Alphaproteobacteria; order Hyphomicrobiales; family Rhizobiaceae; genus Sinorhizobium; species Sinorhizobium garamanticum. The sequence goes on from NZ_CP120373.1 coordinate 1,647,167, forward strand.
AGCCGGTGAGCGTGAAACCGTTTTCCGCCATGAGGTTGGCAAGCAGCGCGAAGGGCACGTTGCCCGAGAATTTCATCGAAAGCGGCATATTGCCGCCAAGCTCGACGGTACCGCCGCCCCTGATGGACAGCCCTGAGGCGCCCGACAATACCGTGTCGAGCGTGACGCGATTGTCGACGAGCCTGCCTTTCGCGGTAATGTCGACCGCGCCGACGCCCGCCGAACGCACCTGCGCCACGGAAGCACCGCTCCATTTGAGATCGTATACGACCACCGGCGCGGCCGGAGTTCCGTCGATGTCCACCGTTCCGGCGATAGTGCCTTCCGCTCCGACGGTGGGCGCGAAACTGTTGATCAGAGCAGCGGGCATCGCGTTTAGTCGCGCCGAGATATCGAGCTTTTCCCCCGCCGTGCCGGTGACCGTGATGGTTCCCCTCGACGCCTGAATGACGAGGTCCTTGAGACGCACGATGGTATCTTCGATCGCCACGGTGGTCGGCTTGGCGAGCTTCAACGGAATCCGCTTCGGCGTCGCAGAGAAGGAAGCAAGACGGACTTCGGTGCGGCCTCCGCCCCTGAAAAGATCGCCTTTTGCCGCAAGCGGCCCGCCGTCATAGTTTCCGTCGATCGAGAAACCCGTCCTGTCGCCCTGTTGCTCGAAGGCGAGATTAAGGCCGGAGAGACGATTTTGTCCTTGCGCGATGCTTTCCGCCTTGACGCTGCCCCTAATGGCGAGCGCGGCGACATCGGCGATGCTGATGTCCGCCACAGGCTTTGCGATCGTCAGGGCATCGCGCTTGATACCGCTGCCGCTTGCCTTGACTGACACGGAGGTGATTCCGTCGACGGTGCGGACTGTCGCGGAACCGGCGAGATCGCCGGACGCCGTCTGGCCGGCCATCGCCGCCAGCAGGCCGAGATCAGGCAGGGTGAAGTCGATCGTGCCGTCCGGCTTGAAGTCGGGCGTCAGGTTGAGCCTGCCGGTCAGCCGGTTGTCGCCGATCGTTGCCTGCAAAGTCGGGATCGCGGTGCGGCCGTTCTCGGACACGACGTCGGCCCGCACATCGATCGCCTGGCCACCAAGCGCGCCTGTCGCGGTCAGCTTCGCCTGCGGGCTACCGGGTTTCGCGGTTGCGTCGGCATTGATCACCAGGTCGGACAGCCCGCGGCCGGCCAGCGTTGCGCCGCTGGAGGTCATCTCCGCCTTCACGCCGAGTTCGTTGAGCGGGCCGGAGATGTCGGCGCTGAACGCGGCCTTGCCCTGTGCGTCCGCGAGCAGCTTGCCGAGGTTGGGCAGGGTGCCTTCGATCGCCGCGGTCAGAGCGCCTTCGGCGAGCGTGGCGGAGCCGGTGGCGTCGACAGTGCCGGATGCCAGTTGCAACGCGCTCAGCTTGACGCTGCCGCCTTCGCCGGTCTCGACCTTGCCGGAGAGCGCGATCGTCCTGTCGAATTTTGCCGCGAGGCCGGGGGGCAGCAGATGCGGTTCGGCGAACAGCTTGAAGTCGGCAGCAGCGGTCGCATTCGCCCGGTTCAGGCGGCCGGTGACGTTGCCACGGAAGTCGCCGCTTTCGATCGTCATCGGATCGAAGCGGACCTCCCCTTCGGCAACCGTGACCGTGCCTTTCGCCGTGACGTCCTGCGCGACGATGCCGGCGGAGCGAACCGATGCGATCGAGGCGCCATTCCAGACGAGCTCGTAGCCGACCACCGGTGCGGCTGCCGCCCCGCTGACATTGACGGTGCCGCCGATCGCGCCCTCGGCGCCGAGCGTCGGGGCGAAGGTGTTGATCAGGGTGGCGGGCAGCGCGTTGATTTGCGCCGAAATGTCGAGTTGCTCGCCGGCGGTGCCCGCGACGACAATCGAGCCGTCGGACGCAAGGATGGTGAGATCGCCGAGGCGAACGATGCCGTTTTCGATGGCGACGGTCGTCGGTGCGGCAAGCTGCACCGGCACCCGCTTCGGCGTTGCCGAGAAGGATGCCAGCCGGACCTCGGTGCGGCCGGCATCGCTGACGAGATCGCCTGTCGCCGCGACCGGTGCGCCATCATAGGCAGCGTTGATCGAGAAGCCCGTCCTGTCACCCTGCTGGTCGAAGGCGAGGTCGATGCCCGAGACACGGTTTTCTCCCTGGCCGAGGCTTTCGGCGCCGATGGTGCCCCTGATTGCCAGCTTGGCGATATCGGCGATGCTGATATCGGCGGTGGGCTTGGCAATCGTCAGCGCATCGCGGCTGATGCTGCCGCCGCTTGCCTTGACCGCAATCGACGTGACGCCATTGACGGTGCGCACCGTTGCGGAACCGGCAAGATCGCCGGACGCGGTCTGGCCGGCCATCGCCGCCAACAGGCCGAGATCGGGCAGGGTGAAGTCGATCGTGCCGTCCGGCCTGAAGTCGGGGGTGAGGTTGAGCGCGCCGGTCAGCCGGTTGTCGCCGATCGTCGCCTCCAGGGTCGGGATCGAGGTGCGGCCGTTCTCGGACACCACGTCGGCCCGGGCGTTGATCGCCTGGCCACCGAGGCTTCCGGTTACGGTCAGCTTGGCTCGAGGGTTGTTCGGTGTCGCCGTCGCATCGGCGTTGATTCTGAGATCTTCCAGCGTGCGGCCGGCCAGCGTTGCGCCGCTGGAGGTCATCTCCGCCTTCACGCCGAGTTCGTTGAGCGGTCCGGAAATGTCGGCGCTGAACGCGGCCTTGCCCTCTGCGTCCGCGAGCAGCTTGCCGAGGTTGGGCAGGGTGCCTTCGATCGCCGCGGTCAGAGCGCCTTCGGCGAGCGTGGCGGAGCCGGTGGCGTCGACGGTGCCGGATGCCAGTTGCAACGCGCTCAGCTTGACGCTGCCGCCTTCGCCGGTCTCGACCTTGCCGGAGAGCGCGATCGTCCTGTCGAATTTCGTGGCGAGGCCGGGGGGCAGCAGATGCGGTTCGGCGAAGAGCTTGAAGTCGGCAGCGGCGGTCGCATTGGCGCGGTTCAGGCGGCCGGTGACGTTGCCACGGAAGTCGCCGCTTTCGATCGTCATCGGATCGAAGCGGACGTCGCCTTCGGCAACCGTGACCGTGCCTTTCGCCGTGACGTCCTGCGCGACGATGCCGACGGAGCGAACCGAGGCGATGGATGCGCCGTTCCAGACGAGCTCGTAGCCGACCACCGGTGCGGCTGCCGCCCCGCTGACATTGACGGTGCCGCCGATCGCGCCCTCGGCGCCGAGCGTCGGGGCGAAGGTGTTGATCAGGGTGGCGGGCAGCGCGTTGATTTGCGCCGAAATGTCGAGTTGCTCGCCGGCGGTGCCTGCGACGACAATCGAGCCGTCCGACGCAAGGATGGAGAGATCGCCGAGGCGGACGATGCCGTTCTCGATGGCGACGGTCGTCGGTGCGGCAAGCTGCAGCGGCACCCGCCTCGGCGTTGCCGAGAAGGATGCGAGCCGGATTTCCGTGCGGCCGGCACTGCTGACGAGATCGCCCGTGGCTGCGACCGGTGCGCCATCATAGGCAGCGTCGATCGAGAAGCCCGTTCTGTCACCCTGCTGGTCGAAGGCGAGGTCGATGCCCGAGACACGGTTTTCTCCCTGGCCGAGGCTTTCGGCGCCGATGGTGCCCCTGATTGCCAGCTTGGCGATATCGGCGATGCTGATATCGGCGGTGGGCCTGGCAATCGTCAACGCATCGCGGCTGATGCTGCCGCCGCTTGCCTTGACCGCAATCGACGTGACGCCATTGACGGTGCGCACCGTCGCGGAACCGGCGAGATCGCCGGACGCGGTCTGGCCGGCCATCGCCGCCAACAGGCCGAGATCGGGCAGGGTGAAGTCGATCGTGCCATCCGGTTTGAAGTCGGGCGTGAGGTTGAGCGCGCCGGTCAGCCGGTTGTCGCCGATCGTCGCCTCCAGGGTTGGGATCGAGGTGCGGCCGTTCTCGGAGACGACGTCGGCGCGGGCGTTGATCGCCTGGCCGCCGAGGCTTCCAATTGCGGTCAGTTTGGCTTGAGGGTTGTTCGGTGTTGCCGTCGCATCGGCGTTGATTCTGAGATCTTCCAGCGTGCGGCCGGCCAGCGTCGCGCCGCTGGAGGTCACCTCCGCCTTCACGCCGAGTTCGTTGAGCGGACCCGTGATCGAAGCGCGGAACGCCGCCGCACCCCGGGCATCGGCGATAAGCCTGCCGAGATCGGGTAGGCTGCCCTCGATATCCGCGGTCAATGCGCCGTCGGCGAGTGTCACGGTGCCCGAAGCATCGAGGGTTCCGGATTTGACTTCGAGGTTGCTCAACCGGACGCTGCCGTCCTCACCGGTTGCGACGCCTCCCGTTGCCGCAATCGTGCTGTCAAACTTTGCGGCAATGCCGGGCGGCAGCACGCCGGGCACCGCGAAGAGCTTGAAGGCTGCCGCGACGGTCGTATCGGCACGGTTCAGGTTGCCGGAGACGCTGCCCCCGATGCTCGCGCTTTCGATCGTCAGCGGATCGAAGCGAATGCTCTCCGGCCCGACGTCGATCGTTCCGTCTACCTTCACGGGCGCCTTGATCGCCCGGTCGAGATCGGCACTTGCAAAACGGCTCTCGCCGACTTCGGCCGTCGTCTTCAGCGGCCCGGATTGTGTTTCCAGGTTGAAGGCATCGCTTTGCGCCGAAAGCCGAACGGCGCCAAGGCTCATCTGCGGCAGAGAGATCGAAGGGAGATCGCCGGCGATGTCGAGGATAGCCGAATGTCCGTCGCCGATCAGCGAGAGATTGGCGGTGTTGATCAGCGCGCGCAACTCGCCATCTCGCAGCGGCCAGCGGAAGTCGATGGGACCGCTGGTGCCCACAAGGCTTGCCTGAAGGTTGTTTTCGCCCTTGCTGTCGACCGTTCCGGCTGCGTTGAGTGTCAATGCGCCGGTGGAAACCTTGCCGGCCTCGATCTCCACCTTGCTCGATCCATCGAAGGCGGCCGTCACGTCAATGCTCGTTGTTCCTTCGAACAGCGGCTTGAAGACCGCCGGCGCGAGTGACACCAAGGCGCCACCGCCGGCGATGGTCAAGCGGCGCATACCGTCCGCGGCCTGCACATGGCGCCCGTCGAGCCGGAGGATCTCGTTGCCGTCGAGCGAGGCAGTGCCCGATCCCGCCCAATCGGAAAGCGGCCCTTCACCGGTCAAGGTGATGTCGACAGCCGGCTCGCCCGGCAAGCGGAGCAGCTTGGCGAGCAATCCTCCCTTCGGTTCGGCGACCTTCGCTTCCAGTTTCAGTTGATTGCCGGCCGGATTGAAAAGGATATCCGCGACGGCGTGCGCCTCCGGGCGATCGCGCTCGGCGGCATCGAAGGCAAGAGCGATGCTGGAATTCGTGGCGTTGGCATTGCCGCGCGCGGTCAGGAACTGGTCCTCGCCGGCGATCGCCTTGCCGATCATGATCTCCTTGAGATCGAAGGCGTCGATCTTGACCTCGACCGGCAGTGCGAAACTCCTCCGCACCTCCCTCGTTTCGGTCGAGGGAATGGGCGTGCGTTCGACACGGATCGAACCCGCCGCAATCTGGCTCGCATCGAACCGCATGGACAGGAGCTCGACCGGCGACCAGTTGACCGACAGGTCACGGATTTCCGCATAGATCCCCTGTCCGTCGAAAAGCGTGACCGAGCCGGCCTTGAAATCACCGGTCAACAGAGCGCTCGGATCCGAGATCCGGACGATCTGGTCGGGCGTTGCCGCATATTTCTCGATTGCCCAGGCGACGAGCCGCGCGCCGGGTGTCGTGAAGCCGACAAAGGCGATGATGAGGAGGAGCAGGACCACAAGAGTGCCGAGGCCGGCAAGAAGAAAGCGCAGCCCGGATCGAAGGAAGCGGATGACCTGATTCATGTCCTACCCATAGACCAACTTACGCCGTTTCGGAATCGGCAGGGACCTTGTCACCTGCGGAAAATATCTGCCTGAACTATCAAAAAAATCAGGCGCAATTCAGAAAGACTGACCGATGCCGGCGTAGATGCCGAAGTCGGTCCCGTCGGGATATTTGTTGAGCGGGACCGCAAAATCCAACCGGATCGGTCCGAAGGACGTAGCATAGCGCAGACCGATGCCGGCGCCGGCGCGGATGTCGGAGAAATCGGGCGTCGTCGAGTCCGAAACGGTACCGGCGTCGAGGAAGGGGACGATGCCGATCGTGTCGGTAATCGCGATGCGCGCTTCCAGCGAAGTGCTGACATAGGAGCGGCCGCCGGTCGCGTCATTGTCGGCATCGCGCGGGCTGATCTCCTGGAAGGAATAGCCGCGTACCGACCCGCCCCCGCCGAGGAAGAAGCGCCGAGGCGCCGGTATGTCGGCGAGTTCGTCACCGCCGACAAGCACACCGGCGCCGAGCTTGCCGGCGAGCACGAAACGCTTTTCCTCGCCCAGCGCATAGTAGCCGGAGGCCGAGGCCTCGAACGAGCTGAAGAAGGTTTGTCCTTCGATCTCGTAGCTCGGTTTGGCGTTGATCAGTGCCCGATAGCCTTCCGTTGCGTTCAGCTTGTCGTCACGCGTGTCGCGGACATATTCGAGCGGGATGCTGGCGGTGAGATACGAGTTCTTGCCGAAAGCGTCGTCGACGTCCGCCCAGCTCAATTCCGCCCCGCCCGAGAAAGTATCCTGCGGCGAAAGCTCAAAGGTCGCGCCGGCTGCCGCGGTAATCATCTTTGCGCGGTAGGCGTCCGGGTCGACGAGGCTTGCCTGGAGGCTGGCAGTGAAGGTCGATGCCGGCCCGAAGGCGCCTGGCTTTGCGAACAGGATACCGGCGGAATAGTCGAGGCCGCCGATATCCGTGGTCTCGCCGATGCGGTTGACCGCGCCTTCAATTCGCAAGGACTCCGCGCGGCCGAACAGATTGCGATGGCCCCAGTAACCCTGCACGCCGAGGCCGTCCGTGGTCGAGACCTGCCCGCCGAAACCGAAATACCGGTGCTTTCCCTCGGAGACCTCGATGTTCATCGGGATCCTGCCGTCCGGTGTTAGCGTATCGGCTTCCTTGATCGTGACGCTCGAGAAGACGTTCAATTGACGCAGGCGTTCCGCTGCCTTGCGGATGTTTTCCGGCGAATAGGGGCGGCCGTTGTTGAGGCGGGAATAATCCCTGACGAAATTCGGATCGACGGTTTTCGTGCCGGTAACCGTGAGCTGTCCAACCGGTGCCACGGGCCCGCCGGAGGCGCTGATCGTCACGTCGACGGTGGATGTGGCATGGTCGGCGACGACGCTGCGTTCCGTCAGCTTCGCCAGCGGTCGGCTCTGTTCCTTCAGATCGTCGACGATCTGCTCGCCCGCCTTGATTATCAATGTCGAGTCGGCGCGGGCGCCGCGCTTCAGATCGTAAGCGGCCGGATCGAGCCCGGCGGCATCGCCTCCGAACCTGATCGAGTCCAATGTAAACGCCGGCCCGGGCATGACGCTGACCGAAACCGGCACAGGTTTGCCCTTGGGAAAGGTGGGATCGGGCGGCAGGCTGTCGATATTCTGTCCGTTGATCAGAATGGTAATGGTTCCGCCGTAGCGCGCCTTCTCATAAAGGCCCGCGAGAATACGGTCCCTGTCGTCGCGTGCCTTGATCGCGAGGCCGAGATCGCCGGAGACCGGATTTTCCCTGTCCTGGAAGAGCAGCGAACTGTTCTCGATGGCCTCCCGTAGCTCCTTGTCATCGGTCCCGGGCTCGAATGTCAGGGCATAGTTGACCGGGTTGATGACCTGGACTTCTTCCTCGTCGCTTTCGAAGAAGCGCATGCCGAAGAGCCTGAACGCATGGGCCTGGTCGATGGAAAACGGGGCGAGCAGCGCCGAAGCCACAACTGCGAGAGCGGTCGCTGCCTTCCAGTGCGCAATGCTCGATCGTGCTGGAGACATCCCCCGCATCCCGTTTCAGGCGACTCAAAACAAACTGCCTGCATATGCGGCATCGGCCACGATAGCAGAACAAAGTTTTCCATCTGTTAACGATGACGGCCCATCGATGCCAGCCGGGAGGCGAGATTCGGCGACGATTTTCGCCAAAAAGGACTCGTTATGTTGTCCTTCAGGCACAAAACTACCCGTGGACCGACAATACTCCGTTCGGCGGCTCCTCATCGTTGCGGTCAAAACTCCCTCGGCCGCACCTACAGCGCCGCGCATCCTATCAGACGCGCAAAGGACGCTGTAGCATTTTGAATTGCTGCATGTTTTTATCCTTAAATCGGCTAGGATTTAAGGAAACATGCAGTAGGTTGCGGCCGTGCCGCGGCCCGCACGGCCGCATTCAGGTCTTGAAGCGTGCTGCCTCCTCGGACCCGCGCGTCGCGTCTCCGGCGCTATAGGAGTGCGCCCCCGCTCCGGCGAGCTTGCCGCCAGCGACGATCAGATATTCCTCGCGGATCGGCTTGCCTTCGAACCAGCATTCCAGGATCTCCCGCGTGCCGGCGGCATAGCGCGCCTGGGCGGACAGCGACGAGCCCGAAATATGCGGCGTCATGCCGTGATGGGGCATCGATCGCCACGGATGGTCCTTGGGTGCCGGCTGCGGGAACCACACATCGCCGGCATAGCCGGCGAGCTGGCCGCTCTCAAGCGCCCGCGCGACGGCGTCGCGATTGCAGATCTTGCCGCGTGCGGTGTTCACCAGATAGGCGCCACGCTTCATCTTGGCGATCATCGCCTCATCGAAGAGGTTTTCCGTCTCCGGATGGAGCGGCGCGTTGATCGTCACGACATCGCAGACGGGCACCATTTCCGCCGCGGTCTTGTGGAAGGTAACGCCGAGCTCCTTCTCGACCGCGTCCGGCAGCCGGTGCCGGTCGGTGTAGTGTAGTCTGACGTCGAATGGCTTCAGCCGGCGCAACACCGCGGTGCCGATCCGCCCGGCGCCCACCGTGCCGATTTCCATGCCCTCGATATCGTAGGAGCGTGCGACGCAATCGGCGATGTTCCAGCCGCCCTTCACAACCCACTGGTAGGAGGGGATGTAGTTCCGCGCGAGGCTGAGGATCATCATGACCACGTGCTCGGATACGCTGATCGAGTTGCAATAGGTCACTTCGGCGACGGTTACGCCGCGGTCCATCGCGGCCTGCAGGTCGACATGGTCCGAGCCTATGCCGGCGGTGATCGCGAGTTTGAGCTTGGCCGCCTTGGCGAACCGTTCCGCAGTCAGATAGGCCGGCCAGAAGGGCTGTGAGATCACAACCTCGGCGTCGACGAGTTCCCGTTCGAACACGCTATCGGGACCGTCCTTGTCCGAGGTCACCACCAGGCTGTGCCCCTGGTTTTCGAGAAACTTCCTTAGGCCCAACTCGCCGGACACGCTGCCCAAGAGGACGCCCGGCTGAAAATCGATGGCCTTCGGGGTGGGAAGCGTCTGGCCGCCGGGATAATTTTCCAGTTTCGGCAGGCCATCCCGCGCGTAAGCCGTCGGATAACCGTCGACCGGATCGTCATAGAGGACGCAAACGACCTTTGCCATTTCCATCTCCCTTCAGTGAAACGAAGAGGAAGGCCGCGATTCTTCAAGACTGCCGGTCAATGCGGACGAACATCAGGGCGATATGCTCTGTTGAATATCTGTGGCCAGCAGGGTTGCTCCTGGCTCTCCCACGTTCGTAGGGTTGCTACTATTCCCAAGAAGGTGGAGGAGCCGGAAGCGGTTTCAAGTGGGCAGCCTTGCGCCTGGATCGTTCGCTGCAGCGCCGTGCGCCTTTTCAGACGCACAAAGGTCGCTGTAGCACTTTGAAATTCTGCTTGTTTTCATCCTTAAATCGGCTCCGATTTAAAGAGACATGCGGTAGCGTAGCTGGTGGCCACCCCCGCATCGGCACCCCGCTCCAACAACACAAGAAAAAGCCCCGGATCGCTCCGGGGCCGTTGCTTGCGGATTGCTGCGGCAATTAGCAACGGTCGATGTAACGGCGGCCGTAGCGGTCGCGGTAGTAGCACTGACCTGGCTGTTCGCTGACATGGCCGATCAACGCGCCGGATACACCGCCAATGGCGGCGCCGACCGCAGCACCACGTACGTTACCAGTGATCGCGCCACCGATGATCGCGCCCGATGCAGCACCGATGCCGGCGCCCTTTTCCGTCTGCGTGCAGCTTGCGACTGACAAGGCGACCAGCACCAATGCGATGGCTTTCTTCATGTTGTCCTCTCCGATCTCTACGGATCTCAGCCTGTCGCTTCGTCCGTCCCTGGATTGAAAGGCGGGTCGACGAACGTCTCCGCCACTTGAACTTGCATTCGGGAAAATAAACGGCCGCCCGGGAAAGTCCACGGGGCATGGCGAAATGTTCCCGCCGCAAGATAATGCGATGTTTCCTGAACGGAACATGAAGGCGCTGTTCCCGGAGTCACAGCCACCGCGGAATTTTTTTGTCGCGCTTTGGCCGAAACGGTTGCGGCATTCCAAAAAAAGACAAATGATACAAAGCGCCGCGTCAGTCCGGGAGGAGCGGGCCGCGGGCAGGGCATAGATATCAGTTAGCGCGTACTTCAGTCGCGTGGACGCATGTCACCCCGAATTGAAGCCGCGCTCGAGTTGGCACGACCGACCCCGGAGGAGCGAAATGGCGAAAATAACGATGACGGTCAACGGCCGCCAGGTCAGCGGCACGTGCGATGACCGGACACTGTTGGTGCACTTTATCCGCGAAAATCTTGGACTGACCGGCACGCATGTCGGCTGCGAGACGTCGCAGTGCGGCGCCTGCGTCATCCATATGGACGGACTGTCGGTCAAGAGCTGTTCCATCCTCGCAGTGCAAGCGGCAGGCTCGTCGATCACCACCATCGAAGGGTTGGCCAAGGACGGCGAACTTCATCCGGTCCAGGCGGCGTTCAAGGCGCATCACGGGCTGCAATGTGGTTTCTGCACGCCCGGCATGGTGATGACGGCCGTCGACATGATCGCCCGGCATGGCAGCAAACTAGACGAGGCGACGGTGCGCGCCGAGCTCGAAGGCAATATCTGTCGCTGCACCGGCTACCACAACATCGTCAAGGCGATCCTCGCCGCCGCGACCGAGATGGGCGGCGTGCGCCAAGCGGCCGAATGAGGCGCTTTCACAGGGACGAAAAGTCCCGACGGATTTCATCGCAGCACTTTCGCTGAATGTCTCGGGAGGAGATAGGCAATGGGCATTGAAGGAATTGGCGCGCGGGTGGCGCGCAAGGAAGACAAGCGGTTCCTAACCGGAAAGGGTCGCTACACGGACGATATGAGCGTGCCGGGCATGAAATACGCGATCTTCGTGCGCAGCCCCCACGCACATGCGAAGATCAAGAGCATCGATGCCATGGCGGCGAAAGCGATGCCCGGCGTCATCGACGTGCTCGACGGCAAGCAGCTTACGGCAGACGGTATCGGGAACCTGATTTGTGGCTGGATGATCCACTCAAAGGACGGCTCTCCGATGAAGATGGGCGCCTGGCGGCCGCTGGCCGACCAAACGGTGCGCTATGTCGGGGATGCGGTTGCGGTCGTCGTCGCCGACAGCGTGAACGAAGCGCGCGATGCGGCCGAGGCCGTGCTGGTCGATTATGAGCCCCTCCCGGTCGTCACCGATCCGGTCAAGGCGCTGGCCGACGGCCAGCCGCAGCTTCATCCGGAAGCACCGAACAATCTCATCTTCGACTGGGAGCTGGGCGATGCGACGGCGACCGACGCGGCGATCGCGGCGGCGGCGCATGTGACGGAGGTGAAAATCGTCAACAACCGCCTGTCGCCGAATGCGATGGAGCCGCGCGCGGCTCTCGGCATCTATGACTCGGGCGACGATCACTACACCTGCTACACGACCAGCCAGAATCCGCATCTGGCGCGGCTGGTGATGAGCGCCTTCTACAACGTCGCGCCGGAGAACAAGTTGCGGGTGATTGCGCCTGACGTCGGCGGCGGCTTCGGCTCGAAGATCTACATTTATCCCGAGGAGATCGTCTGTCTCTGGGCCTCGAAACGGACCGGCGTGCCGGTGAAGTGGACGTGCGACCGCACCGAAGCCTTCATGACCGACGCCCATGGCCGCGATCACGTGTCGACCGTGAAGATGGCGTTCGACAGCGCTAACAAAATCACCGCGCTGAAGGTCGACACCATCGCCAATCTCGGCGCCTATATGTCGCTCTTCTCCTCGTGCGTGCCGACCTATCTCTATGCGACGCTGCTTTCCGGGCAATACGATATCCCGGCGATCCATGCCAATGTGCGCACGGTCTATACCAACACCGCTCCGGTCGATGCCTATCGCGGCGCGGGGCGGCCGGAGGCCACCTATCTCCTGGAGCGGACGATGGAGACCGCCGCACGGGAGCTCGGCCTTTCGCCCGCCGAACTGCGGCGCATCAACTTCATCCGCTCCTTCCCCCACCAGACACCGGTGATCATGAATTACGATGCCGGCGACTACGAAGCGTCATTGAGCGCCGCGATGGCTGCGGCCGACTGGGACGGAATTGCCGCCCGAAAGGCGGAAGCGGAGCGGCGCGGCATGAAGCGCGGCATCGGCATGAGCTGCTATATCGAGGCCTGCGGGCTTGCGCCCTCGTCAGCCGTCGGCTCGCTCGGCGCCGGCGTTGGTCTTTGGGAATCGGCTGAGGTCAGGGTCAATGCGGTCGGCACGATCGAAGTGATGACCGGCTCGCATAGCCACGGCCAGGGGCACGAGACAACCTTTGCCCAACTCGTCGCAGACCGCTTCGGTGTGCCGATCGACAGCGTCAATATCGTCCATGGCGACACGGACAAGGTGCAGATGGGCATGGGAACCTATGGCTCCCGGTCGGGCGCGGTCGGCATGTCGGCGGTCGCCAAGGCGCTGGACAAGGTCGAGGCCAAGGCCAAGAAGATCGCCGCCCACCTGATGGAGGCGGACGAAAGCGACATCGTCATCGAAAACGGCGAGCTGAAGGTTGCCGGTACCGACAAGTCGGTGCCCTGGTTCCAGATGTCGCTTGCCGCCTACACCGCCCACAATCTGCCGGCCGGAATGGAGCCCGGCCTGAAGGAGGGCGCCTTCTACGATCCGTCGAATTTCACTTTCCCCGCCGGATGCTACATCTGCGAGGTGGAGGTCGATCCGGATACCGGACAGACAGAGATCGTCCAGTTCGTCGCGGCGGACGATTTCGGCAACATCATCAACCCGATGATCGTCGAGGGTCAGGTGCATGGCGGGCTGGCGCAAGGTATCGGCCAGGCGCTGCTTGAGGGCGTTCATTACGATCCGGACAACGGTCAGCTCCTGACGGCGAGCTACCAGGACTACGCCATGCCGCGTGCCGACGACCTGCCGTCCTTCAAGGTCTCAACCTCGAATACGCCCTGCCCAAACAATCCGCTCGGCGTCAAGGGTTGCGGGGAAGCGGGCGCGATCGGCTCGCCGCCGGCGCTGATCAATGCGATCACCGATGCGATCGGCAACAACGCGCTTACCATGCCCGCAACGCCCGAGAAGGTCTGGGCAGCTGCCCATGCCGCCAATTGATACGGAGGACCAGATATGTATCAGACGAACTATCACAGACCGTCCTCGGTTCAGGAGGCGGTGAAGCTGATCGGCGGGGCCGCGGAAGGCAAATATCTTGCCGGCGGCATGACGCTCATTGCGACGATGAAGCAACGGCTTGCGGCGCCGAGCGATCTCGTGGACCTTCGCCATATCGCCGAAATGAAAGGGATCACCGTCAATGGCCGGTCCGTGCGGATCGGCGCGGCGACAACCCATCACGAAGTCGCTTCGTCGGCCGAACTCGGGGCGGTCTGTCCGGCGATTTGCGCACTGGCCAGTCACATCGGCGACCCTCATGTTCGCCACATGGGCACAATCGGCGGCTCCATCGCCAACAACGATCCGGCAGCCGACTATCCAGCGGCGATGCTGGCACTTGACGCGACGATCGTCACCAACAGCCGCCAGGTCGCGGCGGCGGACTTCTTCACCGGACTGTTCGAAACGGCGTTGGACGATGGCGAGATTATTACCGCCATCACCTTCGATCCGCCGGCGAAGGCGGCTTACCAGAAGTTCCCGAACCCGGCCTCGCGTTACGCCATGGCTGGCGTCTTCGTCGTGCGCCGCGACAATGGTGACGTGCGCGTTGCCGTGACCGGAGCGGGTTCGAATGGTGTCTTCCGCCATCAGGGTATGGAGGCGGCGCTTGCCGGCAACTGGTCGCCGCATGCGGTCGGCAATGTCTCCGTGGATGCATCGGATTTGATGACAGACCTTCATGCCAGCGCTGCCTATCGCGCCAACCTTATCAAGGTTATGACCAAGCGCGCCGTGGCTGCGGCTTGATGGGACTTAAGTATTGAAAAAGGGCGGCCTTGGCCGTCCTTTTTTGCAAAAGCTTGACTTCGATCAAAGTTGAAGGGATTGAGTTGTTATAGCTGTTTTGGAATAGTTCAAAAGTAGGGGCCTTTTGCCGCAGGAGCGGGGGCCTTTCCGGGGTTGACCCCTGATCGCTTTGAATGAAGAAAGGCGTCAGGGCACTGGAGATGATGATGGATTTCGAAAGTTTCTTCAAAAACGAGCTGGAAGGGCTGCATCAGGAAGGCCGCTATCGGGTTTTCGCGGATCTCGCCCGCCATCGGGGTGACTTCCCGCGGGCAACGCGCCACACGGCCGACGGCACCCAGGAAGTGACCGTATGGTGCTCGAACGACTATCTCGGCATGGGTCAGTCTCCGATCGTCACCGAAGCGATGAAGCGCGCCATTGACGAATGCGGCGCCGGCGCCGGCGGCACGCGCAACATTTCCGGCACCAACCACTACCACGTCCTGCTCGAGCGCGAGCTTGCCGATCTGCACGGCAAGGAATCCGCCCTCCTGTTCACCTCGGGCTATGTGTCGAACTGGGCCGCGCTTGGAACGCTCTGTTCCAAGATTCCCGGCATCATCGTCTTTTCGGACGCCGGGAATCACGCTTCGATGATCGAGGGGATCCGTCATTCGAAATGCGAACGGGTCATCTTCAAGCATAATTCCGTGGCCGATCTCGAAGCCAAACTGGCAGCCGCCGATCCGCGTGCGCCTAAAATCATCGCCTTTGAATCCGTCTACTCGATGGATGGCGACATCGCGCCGATCAAGGAATTCTGCGATCTTGCCGACAAGTATGGCGCGATGACCTATCTCGACGAAGTGCACGCGGTCGGCATGTACGGCCCGCGCGGCGGCGGCATTGCCGAACGCGAGGGGCTGATGCACCGGCTGACGGTGATCGAGGGCACGCTCGGCAAGGCCTTCGGCGTCATGGGCGGCTACATCACCGGCTCGGCGGCACTTTGCGATTTCATCCGCTCGTTCGCTTCCGGCTTCATCTTCACGACGGCTTTGCCGCCGACGCTCGCAGCCGGTGCGCTCGCCTCCATCCGTCACCTGAAGGAAAGCCAGATCGAACGCTTCGCGCATCAGGAGCGCGTGCGGCGGCTGCGTTCGCTGCTCGACCAACGCGGCATCCCGCACATGGTCAATCCGAGCCATATCGTGCCGGTAGTGGTGGGTGACGCCGCCAAGTGCAAGTGGATCTCCGACCTGCTGCTCGACAATTTCGGCGTCTACGTCCAGCCGATCAACTATCCGACGGTGCCGAAGAAGACCGAGCGCCTGCGCATCACGCCGACGCCGCTGCATTCGGATACCGACATCGACCACCTGGTGAGCGCGCTGCATTCGCTCTGGTCGCGCTGTGCGCTGGCAAGGGCAGTCGCGTAAGCGCGGCCTGACAATATTCTACCGAATGAGCCCGGCAGCCATCTGCCGGGCTTTTTCGTCGGCGGCGAAGACATCATCCATGGTGGCCGCCGCGGGCAGGTCCGCAAGCGCGTCCATCACCTTTTCGACGATGTCGGCCATCGCCAGGAACCCGATCCGCCCTCTTATGAAGGCCTCGAGCGCGGTTTCCTTGGCGCCGTTCAGCACGGCGCCCTGGACGCCACCTGATTCCATGGCGCGTCGCGCCAGGCGCAGCGCCGGAAAGCGGATTTCGTCCGGCGCCTCGAAGTCGAGCCGCGAGAGTTTTGCAAAATCGAGCCGCTCGACCGGCAGATCGCACCGGCTCGGATAGGAAAGCGCATAGCCGATGGCGGTGCGCATATCGGGGCAGCCGAGCTGCGCCAGCACCGATCCGTCGCTGTAGCCGACCATCGAATGGATGACCGACTGTGGATGCACGATGACCTCGATCTGCTCGGGACGCAGCCCGAAGAGATGGCGCGCCTCGATCATTTCCAGCGCTTTGTTGAACATCGAGGCGCTGTCGATCGAGATCTTCAGCCCCATCGACCAGTTCGGATGGGCGCGCGCCGTTTCGGCCGTCACGTGGCGCATCTCGTCGAGGGATTTGGTGCGGAACGGGCCGCCGGAGGCCGTCAGGATGATCCGCTCGACGGCATGGCGCTGATCGTTCTCCAGCACCTGAAAGATCGCATTATGCTCGCTGTCGACGGGCAGCAGCCGGCCGCCGCCCTTCTTGACCGCCTCGATGAAGAGGCTGCCGGCCGAGACGAGACACTCCTTGTTGGCAAGCGCGATATCGGCGCCGCGCCGGGCCGCGGCAAGTGTCGGGGCAAGACCGGCATTGCCGACGATTGCCGCCATCACCCAGCCCGCGTCGCGTTCGGCCGCCTCGGTCAGGCCGCTGCGACCAGCGGCGACCGCGATCCCGCTGCCGGCAAGCGCCGATTTGAGGTCCTGATAAAGATTGTCGTCTGCGGTTACCGCCAGTTCGGCGCCGAGCCGGCGCGCCTGTTCGGCAAGAAGCGGGATATTGCCGTTTCCGGTCAACGCGACGACCTCAAAACGATCTCGTCCGCCCAGCCGGTCGATGACGTCGAGCGTATTTGTGCCAATCGAGCCGGTGGAGCCCAATATCGTTAGACGGCGCTTTGTGCTGTCGCCGGATGCCATTGCCAAATCCCGTGTTCTTCTACTGCATGGTTCCTCAAATCGGAATCGATTTAAGGACAAAATCACGCAGCACTTCAAAGTGCTACAGCGATCTTTGCGCGTCCGATTGGACGCGCGGCGCTATAGTTCGTCAGCTTTGCCTTAGGCTCTACAGCCGAAAGCCGCGGGCAACAAGGGTGGACTTGCCTTCCCTCCATCGCACCGCTCGACGACAGCGGGTAAGGAGCATGGCGAAACGTTTTCCGCTCGCATCCTGTGTCGTGACTTCCTACAGCGCCGCGCATCTTCTCAGACGCACAAAGGACGCTGTAGGACCTTGAATTGCCGCATGTTTTTATCCCTAAAATCCGCTAGGATTTAAGAAAACATGCAGTAGCATCGGTACAGGCAGCGAAAGCGCGCCGATTTGTGGAGGAGTTCCAGATGCTCAAGGCTCTGACTACGGCTTCCTGCGCCTGCGTGTTGATTGAGCTTGCCTCCACTGAGATAGTTGCCGCCGAAAAGGTGCCGGAAGAACTGGTGGGCTCGTGGCTTGCCGAAGACATCGGCGGCGGTGGCGTGCTCGACGACCTTCAGACAGTGCTCGAGATACGCGAAGACGGCATCTATGGCGGCATGGCCGGCTGCAACAATTTCACCGGTGCCTTCAGCCTCTCTGGTACGACGATCACCTTCGGTCCCACCGCCGCAGCGCGCAAGATGTGTGCACCCGCGATCATGGATCAGGAACAGAAGTTCTTCGACACGTTGCGCGACGGGCTCACCTGGCGGATCGACGGCGGAAGGCTCACACTGGCGAAGCCGGACGGTACGCCGGTCATGCGGCTAGCCTCAATGAAGGCTGGGGCCGTCGGTGCCGCCGAAGTGTCGCTCCGTATCCCCGATGCCGGTGCGGTCGATCGACAGAAGGTCCGTTATGATTGCGGCGGCGAGACGGTCGAGGCCGAATACATCAATGCCGGCCCCGTTTCGCTGGTGACGTTCTCGTTCGGCGGCACCTACATCGTTGCTTCGGCGGTCATCTCCGGATCGGGCGCAAGATACGCCGGCGGCCGATATGTCTGGTGGACCGAAGGCGAAGAGGCGACGCTCTTCGACGTTACGAAGGGCGAGGAAGACCCGGGCGTCGTCTGCGAGAAGATGAAATAGCGGCGTAGCGCACAGGAGCAGGGCAACGAAGGGACAATTTGTGTATAGCCCCCGGGCTCTCGCGCCCGCGGCAGCATTGGGGCGAAGGCACTTGCCTCGGCTCTGCCAAGGATGGATCTAGCCGGTGGCCAATAAGACCGCACAATTGGAAAGGACTCGCCTTCGCTGAAAATAGGCGTACCCTGCATCCATCATTGGCTCGTGACACGGGCGCCGATGGCTGGGAGTTCATAGCGCTTTCGCCCTACTTGAGGAGTGGCGCTATGCAGGCATCTCGTATCCACCGTCCACAATCCTTGCGCCCTGGCGAGATCGAACTGCTCGGCCAGGTGTTCGAGCAGTTGCTGGAGGAGCGTCAGCTACCCAACTGCGGCGAGCAGGCGGAAGCACTTGCTGCTCGCTTGTTATCGATTTTCCAATCCGGCGAGCGAAACGTCGAACGGCTGAAAATGCGGACCATGCATTCCTGAAGGTGGCGGGCAGGCGGGGTCAGCCTGCAGGAGGGAAAAATCATGAAATCTTATGTTGGAAGTTTTCGATACCGTTTCAGGCCGGTCGATTTTGCGATTAGGTCAACCCCGGCCATGTGCATTCTAATGATTGTTTTTATTACTCTTTATGGCGTCCTTTGGTGACCGCACCCTCAAAAAAAGAGCCGCCAGAGGGTACGGAGCGTGGCCTCCGAGTTTGGTACCAATCCGCTTCAATGAGCCTAAAGGAGAAGTCATGAGGGATAACCGGATCGCGCTTCTGGCCTTCACCTGCATACTGGCCATATTCGCAAACCCAGACGCCGCCCCCGGTGAGGTGTCTACTGCAGCTGAGAGGCGGATAGGCCAACTTTATCGGCTCGCGGAAGCTGATCAAAATGACAGCAAAAAGGTGCACACCTTCTGCAGGACCCTCGCTCACCGCTATGAGCAGGAACCTTACAGCTACACCACTGAGTACGAGCTACGGACTTGCAGCATGCTTGGTTTCGACAAACCGGTTTACTGACGAATGACGGGAAATGTCCGGAAATCTGGTAGTTCCGGTAAATCGATGGCGCACGAAAACGAGCACCAAATCCATAGTAAGTGAGAAGATTGGTGATCCCGGCGCGATTCGAACGCGCGACCCCCAGATTAGGAATCTGATGCTCTATCCTGCTGAGCTACGGGACCACTCGGTATAGATCCATACAAAAGCAAGGCTGCTTCGCCAAGTGTTTTTGCACGGCGTGCTGCCGATTTGCGATTAGCCGCCTCGCACTTTTCCGCATCCCACTCTAGCATCTTTGACGCCGCAAATGCTAAGCAAGGGCCGGCGGCGGCCGGAGGAGCGTCCTGCCGTTTTCCTCGACATCCATCCTGAGATCTGATCCACACATGTTCATCGGAATTGATTGGGGCGGCACGAAAATGGAAGTCATCGCGCTTGACCGCGATGGCGAAACGCGCGCCCGGCACCGAGTCGCAACGCCGACCAGCGGCTACGACGACTGCATTCGCGCCGTGATCGGCCTCGTGGCCGCAGCCGAACAGACGGCCGGCGCGCGCGGAACGATCGGCATCGGCATTCCCGGCAGCCCCAATCCGCGCACCGGCATCGTGCGCAACTCCAATGCCGTCCTCATCAACGGCAAACCGCTCGGCCGCGATCTCGAAGCCGCCCTCGGCCGCGAGGTGCGTCTTGCCAACGACGCCAATTGCCTTGCCGTTTCCGAGGCGGTGGACGGGGCGGGCAAGGATGCCCGTGTCGTCTTCGGCGTGATCGTCGGCACAGGACATGGCGGTGGGCTTGCGATCGAGAAGAAGGTTCATGCGGGCTACCAGGGGGTTGCCGCCGAGATCGGGCACTATCCGCTGCCCTGGATGACGCGAGATGAATATCCCGGCCACAAGTGCTGGTGCGGCAAGCTTGGCTGTCTCGATATGTATGCCTGCGGTACCGGGCTGGAGCTCGACTATCGCACGACGACCGGCGTCGACCGCCGGGGCAGGGCTATCATCGAGGCGAAACGTGCGGGCGATCCTGTGGCGATCGGTGTTTATGAGCGCTTCGTCGATCGTCTTGCCCGCAGTCTGGCGCTTTTGACCAATGTGGTCGACCCGGACGTCTTCGTGCTCGGCGGCGGCATGTCCAATGTCGACGAGATCTACGGCGAACTGCCCGCACTGATCACCAGATACATCTTCGGCGACAGTTTCGAGACGCCGATCCGCAAGGCGGTCCACGGCGACAGTTCCGGCGTGCGCGGCGCCGCCTGGCTCTGGAAGAGCTGAGTCCCTGACCTGAGAGCGAGGAGAAACCATGAACATCGACAACGATCTGCGCCGCATCGCGCTGCAGGAGCGGGAATTGCAGTTCGAGCAGTTCAATCTTGACACAGCCTGGAAACTCGGCTCGACGCTTCGGCGCCTGGCGGCCGAGCGCAAGCTCGGCGTGGTCATCGACATCACGCTTTTTTCCATGCAGGTCTTCTACGCCGCGCTCGAGGGTGCGACGCCGGACAATGCGAACTGGGTCCGGCGCAAGCGCAACACGGTCTTCCGGCTGTTCAAGAGCAGCTATGCGACCGGCCTCAGCCTGCTCAAGCAACAGACGAACCTGCAGGCGAAGCTCGGCCTGCCCGATGCCGATTACGCCGCGCATGGCGGCAGTTTCCCGATCGTCGTCAAGGGTACGGGCTGCATCGGCGCTGTCACGGTTTCGGGATTGCCGCAGCGCGAAGACCATAATCTCGTCGTCGAGGCGCTGGCGGAGCTGTTCAAGTCCGACCACGCCGCGCTGAAGCTCGAGGACTGACAGGAACGGATACGGAATGGATATTCATTCGCAGGCGCGCGAACTTGCCGGCTGGCTCGCTAACGTCGCCTTGCCGCTCTGGCGGCAAAAGGGTTTCGACGCGGCCGACGGCGGCTTCGTCGAGACGATCGACATGGAGGGCGAGCCGACGCGGGCCAATCGCCGCTCGCGCGTGCAGCCGCGGCAGGTCTATTGCTTCGCGGAGGCCGGACGACGCGGCTGGCCAGGAGATTGGCGCACGGTGGCCGAAGGCGGACTCGCCTATTTCGACCGTGTCTACCGGCTGCCAAGCGGCTTTTACGGCGCGCTTGCCGACGCGGACGGTGAGTTGATCGACCCGTCCTTCGATCTCTACAACCAGGCCTTCGCACTGCTCGCCTTCGCCTATCTTGCGCAAGTCTTCCATGAGCGGAGCGCCGAGATGGCCGAGCGCAGCAATGATCTCAGGCGAAAGCTCGAGGCCCATTGCAAGCATCCGATCGCTGGCTTCGAGGAGGACAATCCGTCCCGCCTGCCGCTCGGTTCCAATCCGCACATGCATCTCTTCGAGGCGTGCCTCGCAAGCGAAACGGTCGAGGGCTTCGACCGGGTCCCTTGGGCCAATCTTGCCGACGAAATCGCGCAACTGGCGATGGATCGTTTCGTCGATGCCGAAACGGGTGCGCTGCGCGAATTCTTCGACCATGACTGGACGCCGTTCTCCGGCGAAAAAGGCCGCATCATCGAGCCGGGCCACCAGTTCGAATGGGCGTGGCTCCTGCTTCGCTGGGCGGAGCGGCGCGGTAACGCCGAAGCTATCGTCAAGGCGCGGCGGCTGTTCGAGATCGGTGAGAAACACGGCATCTGCCCGAAGCGCGACGTTGCGATCATGACGCTTCTCGACGATTTTTCGGTCGCCGACCCGGTGGCGCGGCTCTGGCCGCAGACCGAGTGGCTGAAGGCGGCGATCCGTTTCGCCGCTCTGACCGAGGGGCGGGAGCGCGAACGCTACCTCGCCTCGGCTACGCGGGCGGCAGCGGCCCTCGACCGCTTCCTTCAAACGCCGATCCGCGGTCTTTGGCGCGACAAACAGCAGGCGGATGGCGCATTCATCGAGGAGCCCGCGCCGGCAAGCAGCTTCTACCACATTGTCTGCGCGATTTATGAGCTGGAGGATTGTCTGAAGCGGATGTGAGCGCGGCGGACTTGGATTGCCCCACAAGCGGGGGCGAGGGACTTAAGAGCGCGCCGCTCGCCCCTTCTCCCTCACGAAACCGCATGGGGGAACTGAATCGGGGCCGCTTGTCCCTTTCGCCCCGCTTGCGCGGAGAAGGTGGCCGGCGGGCCGGATGAGGGCGCGCCCACACGCTTGCGAGAGTTTTCGACCATCATCGTTGGGCCTGCCGCAACCGCGGCGGGCCATTTTTATTTGCCGACGGTGAAATTGTGATTGGTGCGTATGTTGACATAAAGATATGTTTATGTGAGTAAATCAGAAATTGTCGTTTTCAGAACGGGGGATTTTCCATGCCCGCCATCGACTCCCTTTTCGGAGATGTTTCGCCCAGGCCCGACGGTTCGGAGATCCTTTTGGCGCTCAGGCAAGCGGCCAGCGAACGCATCCTGATCATGGATGGCGCCATGGGCACCGAGATCCAGCAGCTCGGCTTCGTCGAGGATCATTTCCGCGGCGAGCGCTTCGGCGGCTGTTCCTGTCATCAGCAGGGCAACAACGACCTCCTGACGCTGACGCAACCGAAGGCGATCGAGGACATCCACTACAGCTACGCCATCGCGGGAGCCGACATCCTCGAGACCAACACCTTCTCATCGACCCGCATCGCCCAGGCCGACTACGGCATGGAGGATATGATCTACGAGCTTAACCGTGACGGAGCACGGCTGGCGCGGCGCGCGGCAAAGCGCGCTGAGGCGAAAGATGGCAGGCGGCGTTTCGTCGCCGGCGCGCTCGGGCCGACCAACCGCACGGCGTCGATTTCCCCTGATGTCAACAATCCCGGCTATCGTGCCGTCACCTTTGATGATCTGCGGCTTGCCTATGGCGAGCAGGTCCGCGGTCTGATCGACGGCGGTGCCGACATCATTCTGATCGAGACGATCTTCGACACGCTGAACGCCAAGGCGGCGATCTTCGCCACGCAGGAAGTCTTTACCGAGAAGGGGATTCAGCTTCCGGTGATGATCTCCGGCACGATCACCGATCTTTCCGGCCGCACGCTTTCCGGCCAGACGCCGACCGCCTTCTGGCACTCGGTGCGGCACGCCGCACCCTTCACCATCGGGCTCAATTGCGCGCTCGGCGCAAGCGCCATGCGCGCCCATATCGACGAGCTTTCCTCTGTTGCCGATACGCTCGTCTGTGCCTATCCGAATGCCGGCCTGCCGAATGAATTCGGCCGTTATGACGAAAGTCCCGAAGCGATGGCGGCTGAGATCGAGGGCTTCGCCCGTGACGGGCTCGTCAACATCGTCGGCGGCTGCTGCGGCTCGACCCCCGCCCATATCCGCGCGATCGCCGAAGCGGTCGCCAAATATCCGCCGCGGCAGATTCCGGAAATCGAACGGCATATGCGGCTTTCGGGCCTGGAGCCGTTCACGCTTACCAAGGACATTGCCTTCGTCAATGTCGGCGAACGCACCAACGTTACCGGCTCGGCCAAGTTCCGTAAGCTCATCACCACCGGTGACTACGCGGCGGCGCTCGACGTGGCGCGCGATCAGGTCGCGAACGGCGCCCAGATCATCGACATCAACATGGACGAGGGCCTGATCGATTCTACCCAGGCAATGGTCGAGTTCCTGAACCTCGTCGCGTCCGAGCCCGATATCGCCCGTGTTCCGGTGATGATCGATTCGTCCAAATGGGAGGTGATCGAGGCGGGCCTCAAATGCGTGCAGGGTAAGGCGCTGGTGAACTCGATCTCGCTCAAGGAAGGCGAGGAGGCGTTCCTGCATCACGCGCGTCTGGTGCGGGCCTATGGCGCGGCGGTCGTGGTGATGGCGTTCGACGAGAGCGGTCAGGCCGATACCAGGACCCGCAAGGTGGAGATCTGCACGCGGGCCTATCGGCTGCTCACCGAAAAGGCGGGCTTCCCGCCGGAGGACATCATCTTCGACCCCAACATATTCGCGGTCGCGACGGGCATCGAAGAGCACAACAATTACGGTGTCGATTTCATCGAGGCGACGCGCGAGATCATCGCCACGCTGCCGCATGTCCATGTCTCGGGCGGTGTGTCGAACCTTTCCTTCTCCTTCCGCGGCAACGAGCCGGTGCGCGAGGCGATGCACGCCGTGTTCCTCTACCACGCGATCCAGGCAGGCATGGACATGGGCATCGTCAATGCCGGCCAGCTGGCCGTCTATGACACGATCGATGCGGAACTGCGCGAGGCCTGCGAGGATGTCGTTCTCAACCGCCGGGCAGATGCGACCGAGCGCATGCTGGAGATTGCGGAGCGTTATCGCGGGCAGGGCGGCGCGCAAGGCAGGGAGAAGGACCTCTCCTGGCGTGAATGGCCGGTCGACAAGCGGCTGGAGCACGCGCTCGTCAACGGCATCACCGAATTCATCGAGGTCGACACCGACGAGGCGCGGCTTGCCGCCGCGCGGCCGCTGCATGTCATCGAGGGTCCGCTGATGGCCGGCATGAACGTCGTCGGCGATCTCTTCGGCTCGGGCAAGATGTTCCTGCCGCAGGTGGTGAAGTCGGCGCGGGTGATGAAGCAGGCGGTCGCCGTGCTGCTGCCGCACATGGAAGCGGAGAAGCGCGCCAATGGCGGTGACGGCACGCGCGAAAGTGCCGGCAAGATCCTGATGGCGACCGTCAAGGGCGACGTGCACGACATCGGCAAGAACATCGTCGGCGTTGTGCTCGCCTGCAACAATTACGAGATCATCGATCTCGGCGTCATGGTGCCGTCCGCCAAAATCCTTGAGGTGGCAAAGGAGCAGAAAGTCGACATCATCGGGCTTTCCGGCCTCATTACGCCTTCGCTCGATGAAATGGTCCACGTCGCCTCCGAACTCGAGCGCGAGGGGTTCGACATCCCGCTCCTGATCGGCGGGGCAACGACGAGCCGTGTGCACACCGCCGTGAAGATCAATCCGCGCTACAGCCTGGGTCAGACGGTTCACGTCAACGACGCCAGCCGCGCGGTCGGCGTCGTTTCCAGCCTGCTCTCTCCGGACGTGCGCAATGGTTACATGGACACTGTTCGCGCCGAATATCACAAGGTCGCCGATGCGCACGCGCGCAACGAGGCGGAGAAACGACGCCTGCCGCTGTCGCAGGCGCGTGCCAACGCGCAGAAACTCGATTGGGCAACCTATAGACCGAAGGCGCCCTCCTTCCTCGGAGCGCGCGTTTTCGAGGACTGGGATCTCGCTGAGCTTGCGGGCTATATCGACTGGACGCCGTTCTTCCAGACTTGGGAACTGAAGGGCGTCTATCCGAAGATCCTCGATGACGAGAAACAGGGGCAGGCGGCGCGCCAGCTCTTCGACGACGCCCAGGCGATGCTTCGGCAGATCATCGCCGAAAAATGGTTCGCGCCGAAGGCCGTGGTCGGGTTCTGGCCGGCCGGCACGGTCGGTGACGACATCCGCCTGTTCACCGACGAGACGCGCGACGCGGAACTTGCGACCTTCTTCACGCTTCGACAGCAATTGACCAAGCGCGACGGGCGGCCAAATATTGCACTTGCCGACTTCGTGGCGCCGGTCGACAGCGGCGCAAGGGACTATCTCGGCGGTTTCGTGGTGACCGCCGGCATCGAGGAAGTGGCGATCGCCGAGCGTTTCGAGCGCGCCAATGACGACTATTCCTCGATCATGGTCAAGGCGCTTGCCGACCGTTTCGCCGAGGCCTTTGCCGAGCGCATGCACGAATATGTGCGCAAGGAGCTCTGGGGCTATGCTGCCGATGAAGTCTTCACGCCGCAGGACCTGATCGGCGAGCCTTATGCCGGCATCCGCCCTGCGCCCGGCTATCCGGCGCAGCCCGATCACACGGAAAAGGAAACGCTTTTCCGCCTTCTCGATGCCGAGACGTCGATCGGCGTCAAGCTGACGGAGAACTATGCGATGTGGCCGGGCTCGTCGGTTTCCGGTCTCTATATCGGCCATCCGGACGCCTATTATTTCGGTGTCGCCAAGATCGAGCGCGACCAGGTCGAGGATTATGCGGAGCGCAAGGCGATGGGTGTTCGCGAGGTCGAGCGCTGGCTCTCGCCGATCCTCAATTATGTGCCGATACCGGAGGCGGAAGCGGCGGAGTAGGGGCGAAGCTGATCCCACGGCGAGAAATCAGGAAAGCGGGGTTTACCCCCCTCTGCCCTGCCGGGCATCTCCCCCACAAGGGGGGAGATTGGCAAGCGGCGATGTCCCGCGCTATCAATGATACAGCGAACCGGCTCGCGAATGCCGTGATCTCGGTACAGGTGGTGTTTTCAAGGGCAGGGCCGCGCTTCTGGCCGATCTCCCCCCTTGTGGGGGAGATGCCCGGCAGGGCAGAGGGGGTGCCACACTGGGCAATTCGCAGATCCCGAGCCACGTGATACCGATCGTTCGCGACGATCCGATGGCTCACCCTTTGATGTACCAACCCCAGGGTTCATCGGCATCGAAGCTGGTTATCTGCTTCACTTCCAGATAGTTGGCGAGCCCCCAGCGGCCGAGTTCGCGGCCGATGCCGGACTGCTTGTAGCCGCCCCATGGCGCTTCGATGAATGTCGGCTGCGAGCAGTTGATCCAGACGATGCCGGCGCGGAGGGCGCGCGCGACGCGTTCGCAGCGCGCCCTGTCCTCGGACATGACCGCGGCGGCAAGGCCGAAGCGGCTGTCATTGGCAAGTCTGATCGCCTCCTCTTCGTCGTTGAACGGCTTGACGCAGACGACGGGGCCGAAGATTTCCTCCCGCCAGACGAAACTGTCCGTGGTCATATCCGTTAGCACCGTCGGCTCGATGAAATAGCCGCTATTGAAGCCGGCCGGGCGGCCACCGCCGGCTGCGACCGTAACGCCGTCCTGTCGCGCCCGCTCGATCGCGCCAAGAATCTTTTCATATTGCCCCTTGGAGACGATCGGGCCGAGCAACGTGCCTTCGTCGAGGCCGTTGCCGATCTTGATCTTCGCTGCTTCCTCGGTCAGCCTTTTCAAAACAGCGTCATAGATCGGCTCTTCTATCAGCACGCGCGACGTCGCGGAGCAGACTTGTCCCTGGTTCCAGAAGATGCCGAACATGATCCATTCGACCGCCTTCTCGATATCGCTGTCAGCGAAGACGACGAAGGGCGACTTGCCGCCGAGTTCGAGGCTGATGTTCTTGATGTCCTGCGCCCCCGCCATCATGACCTTGCGGCCGGTCGGCACCGAGCCGGTGAAGGCGAGCTTGTCGACAAGCGGATGTTCGGTCAGCGGCTCGCCGGCATCCGGTCCGGTGCCGGTAACGATGTTGAGGACTCCGGGCGGCAGGTCGATTTCTTCGGCGATCCTGCCGAGCTCGAGCGCCGTCAGCGGCGTCAGTTCGGATGGTTTCAGCACTATGGTGCAGCCGGCGGCAAGTGCCGGGGCGACCTTCCAGGCGACCATCAGCAGCGGATAGTTCCAAGGCGTGATGGCGCCGACGACGCCGAGCGGTTCGCGAACGGCCTTCGAGGAGAAGCGGGTGTCTGCGACGGCGATCGGTTCCTCGGCATTGTTGTCGAGTTCTTCGGCGAGGCCCGCATAGTAATTGAAGCAGCCGGCCGCGTCGTCGATGTCCCAGACCGCTTCGGGCAGCGGCTTGCCGTTGTTCGTGACTTCGAGCCTTGCGAGCGCATGGCGTCGCTCGTCGATCTTTCCGGCGATCGCCCGAAGATAGCGGGCTCGCTCAGCGCCCGTCAGCTTCGGCCAGGGTCCACTGTCGAACGCGATGCGAGCCGCCTTGACGGCGTGATCGACGTCGTTCGAGGTGCCGGCACCCGCCTTGCAGATCACCTCTTCCGTCGCCGGATTGATGACATCGATCGTGCCGCCCTTGCGGGGCTTTTCCCATTTTCCATCAATGAAAAGCTTATCCTGCATGCCCATCCCCATTCGTAGCATGCTACCGCATGTTCCCTTAAATCGGAGCCGATTTAAGGGATGAAAACATGCAGCATTCAACGTGCTACAGCGACCTTTGTGCGCCTGAAGAGGCGCACGGCGCTGTAGTATGGCTCACGCTGCAGCCGGCACGCCAGCCGCTTTTTTGCGCCGCCCTTGCATCGACGTAGGCGTGCATGGTCACGAGGTGCGTCGGATGTCCCTGACGGAGCTGTCTGCGTCACAGGGGTGTTGCGGCGCTCATCGGTTGGCCGCGACAATCATGTCCGCCGCCTTTTCCGCGATCATGATCGTCGGCGAATTGGTGTTGCCGGACGTGATCGTCGGCATGATCGAGGCATCGGCGATGCGCAATCCCTTGAGCCCGCGCAGGCGCAGTTCAGGGTCGACGACGCTGTCCACATCGGCGCCCATGCGGCAGGTGCCGACCGGGTGGAAGATGGTCGTGCCGATATCGCCGGCAGCGCGCATCAGATCCTCGTCCGTTTCGTAAGCCGGACCTGGCTTGAACTCGATCGGATCGAAGCGGGCAAAGGAGGGCTGTGAGACGATACGGCGGGTGAGGCGGATGGCTCTCACCGCCACGTCGCGATCGGCTTCGGCGGTCAGATAGCGCGGGCGAATGTCGGGTGCGGCCGCAAAGTCCGGTCCCTTCAAATGCACCAAGCCGCGGCTTTCGGGCCGCAGATTGCAGACGCTGGCGGTGATCGCGGGGAAGGGGTGTACGGGTTCGCCGAATTTTTCGAGCGTGACCGGCTGGACGTGATACTCGAGATCCGGCGTTTCCTTTTCCGGGCCGGACCGGGTGAAGATGCCGAGCTGGCTCGGCGCCATCGCCATCGGGCCGGAACGGCGGACGAGATATTCGAGGCCGATCGCCGCCTTGCCGAGAAGCGAGCTTGCCTTCTCGTTGAGCGTCGGAACGCCGGTGACCTTGTAGGCGAGGCGCAGTTGCAAGTGATCTTGCAGGTTCTCTCCGACGGTGGGCAGCTCGTGGCGTACCTCGATGCCGTTTTGACGCAAGACATCGGGTCGGCCGATGCCGGAGAGTTCGAGGATATGCGGCGAGCCGATCGAGCCGGCCGAAAGCACGGTTTCGCGCCGCGCCCGCGCGCGCTTGCTGACGCCGTCATGCTGGAACTCGACGCCGGCAACGCGGCCTTCCTCGAGGATCAGCGTCTTCACATGCGCCTTTGTCAGGATGACAAGATTGCGCCGATGTCGGGCAGGCTTCAGGAAGGCCTTGGCCGTGTTCCACCGAACACCCGAGCGCTGGTTGACGTCGAAATAGCCGGAGCCTTCGTTGCTGCCGCGGTTGAAATCCTCCGTTTCGGGAATGCCCGCTTCGCGCGCGGCCTTCTGAAAGGCGTCGAGCACCGCCCAACGGACGCGCGCCTTCTCGACCCGCCACTCGCCGCCCGCGCCGTGCATGTCGTCGGCGCCGCGATAATGGTCCTCGGATTTCCTGAAGAGCGGCAGCACGTCCTCCCAGCTCCAGCCGGCGCAGCCGAGCTGGCGCCAGTGATCGTAGTCGCGCGCCTGGCCGCGCATGTAGATCATGCCGTTGATCGAGGAGCAGCCGCCGAGCACCTTGCCGCGTGGGTAGCCGAGCGAACGGCCGTTGAGGCCCTCCTCCGCGGCGGTCGTGAAGCACCAGTCGGTGCGGGGATTGTTGATGCAGTAGAGATAGCCGACCGGAATATGAATCCAGTGATAGTTGTCGTTGCCGCCGGCCTCGAGCAGCAGAACGCGGCGATCCGGATTTTCCGAGAGACGGTTGGCAAGCACGCAACCGGCGCTACCCGCTCCGACGACGATGTAGTCGAACGTGTCCATGAGCTTTCTCTAATTTTGCGGCCCAGCGCACTCGGCGCCGGGCTATAGGCGTCAATGCTTGTGGCGATGCTCGAAGCCGAGCTTGCGGCCGAGGCGCGAGTTGTAGAACTCTCCGACTATGCCGCGGCGGAAGAGCAGCACGCAGGCCATGAAGACTAGGCCGGTGATGATCGTGACCGGGAATTCCGACGTTGCCAGATAGTTCTGAAGCGTGACGACAAGACCCGCGCCGAAGAGCGGCCCGATCAGCGTGCCAATGCCGCCGAGCAGGGTCATCAGGATGACCTCGCCCGACATCTGCCAGCCAACGTCGGTCAAGGTCGCGAACTGGAAGACCAGCGCCTTCACGCCGCCGGCCAATCCGGTCAGCGCCGCCGACATGACGAAGGCGGCGAGCTTGTAGTTCCTTACCGAATAGCCGAGCGAGATGGCGCGTGTCTCGTTCTCGCGGATCGACTTCAGGATCATGCCGAAGGGCGAGTTGATGATCCGCCAGATGATGGCGATGCCGATCACGAATACCGCAAGCACGAAGTAGTACATGTTCGTCGACTGGGAGAGATCGATGAAGCCGAAAAGATGGCCGCGCGGTACCGACTGGATCCCGTCTTCGCCATGCGTGAACTCGGCCTGGAGGCAGAAGAAATAGAACATCTGCGCCAGCGCCAGCGTGATCATCGCGAAATAAATGCCCTGGCGGCGAATGGCGAAGAAGCCGATGACCGCACCGAGAAGTGCTGCGCCGACGACGCCGACGAGGATGCCAAGTTCGGGCGGCACGCCCCATTCCTTGACCGCGTGCGCCGTAAAATACGCCGCGCCGCCGAAGAAGGCGGCATGGCCGAAGGAGAGCAGCCCCGTATAGCCGAGCAACAGATTGAACGCGCAGGCAAAGAGCGCGAAGCACAGAATCTTCATCAGGAAGACGGGGTAGAAGAACAAAGGTGCGAGAAGAAGAAGGGCAAGCCCGGCGCCGAGAAAGATCGTCTGCGCGACGACCGGCTTACGTTCCTTCTGCTTCTCAAGTTCAAGTGTCAGCGTCATATCAAGCATCCCGGCCGAAGAGGCCCGCCGGCCGTATCAGGAGAACAATGGCCATGATCACGAAGATCACAATATTGGAGGCCTCCGGATAGAAGACCTTGGTCAGTCCCTCGGCCACACCCAGCATGTAGCCGGTGATGATCGCCCCCATGATCGAGCCCATGCCGCCAACGACGACGACGGCAAAGACGATGATGATGATGTTCGATCCCATCAGCGGCGAGACCTGGTAGATCGGCGCGGCCAGCACGCCGGCAAGCGCCGCAAGCGCCGCCCCGAGACCGTAGGTCAGCGTCAGCAGGAACGGCACGTTGATGCCGAAGGACTGCACGAGCACCGGATTTTCCGTTGCCGCGCGCAGATAGGAGCCGAGTTTGGTCTTCTCGATCACGAGCCAGGTGCCGAGGCACACGGCGAGCGAGAAGGCGATGACCCAGCCGCGATAGATCGGCAGGAACATGAAGCCGAGATTGGTGCCGCCCGCAAGCAGGGCCGGCGTCGCATAGGGCTGGCCGGAGGCGCCGTAAAGATAGCGAAAGGTTCCCTCGACGGTCAAAGCCAGGCCGAAGGTAAAGAGCAGACCGTAGAGCGGGTCGAGCGAATAAAGGCGCCTCAGCATCGTGCGCTCGATGACGGCGCCGAGAAGGCCGACGAGAAGGGGCGCGACGATGAGCGCCGGCCAATAGCCGATGCCGAAATGCGACAACAGCAACCAGGCGGTAAACGCCCCCAGCATGTATTGCGCGCCATGGGCAAAGTTGATGACGCGCAGCAGGCCGAAGATGATCGCAAGGCCAAGGCTCAACAGCGCATAGAAGGAGCCGTTGATGAGCCCGATCAGAAGCTGCCCGAGAAAGGCCTGGATCGGAATTCCGAAAATCGTGGTCATGGCCTACACTCCGAGCACATCATGCAGCATGTCCATGCGTTGCGAAAGTTCCGAAACCGGGAACTCGCCGGCCACGCGGCCATGGTCCATGAGATAGAAGCGGTCGGCGACCTTGCTGGCGAAGCGGAAATTCTGCTCGACGATGAGGACGGTCATGCCGCGCTCTTTCAGTTTCTTCAACACGTCGCCGATCCGCTGGACGATCACCGGGGCAAGCCCTTCGGTCGGCTCGTCGAGCAGCATCATCCGGACCCCGGTTCTAAGGATACGGGCAATCGCCAGCATCTGCTGTTCGCCGCCGGAAAGCTTGGTTCCCTGGCTGTTGCGACGTTCGTGCAGGTTCGGGAAAAGCTCGAAAATCTCGTCGATGGTCATGCCACCCTTGGCGACCGCCGGTGGCAACAGCAGGTTTTCATAGACCGAGAGGGTAGAAAAGATGCCGCGCTCTTCGGGAATGAAACCGATGCCGCGATGAGCGACGCGGTGGAGGGGCACGCGGATCAGGTCTTCGCCGGCGAAGCTGATCTCGCCCTTTCGTTCGCGCACGATTCCCATGATGGCACGCAGTGTCGTTGTCTTGCCGACGCCGTTGCGGCCAACCAGCGTGACCATCTCACCCTCGCCGACAGTCATGTCGACGCCGTGCAGAATATGGCTTTCGCCGTACCAGGCATTGAGGCCCGAGACCTTGAGGAGAGGTTTCATGTCAGGCTTCCTCCGTGCCCATATAGGCCGTGCGCACGCGCGGATCCTCCGACACGGCGGCATAATCGCCCTCCGCGAGAATTTCGCCGCGCTGCAGCACGGTGACATGGTGGCAGAGCGTCTCGACGACGGAGAGATTGTGCTCGACCATCAGGACCGCGCGTTCGCGCGCCACCTCGCGGATGATCTCGGCGACCATGCCGACGTCCTCGTGGCCCATGCCGGCCATCGGTTCGTCCAGCAAGAGCACCTTCGGATCGAGCGCCAGCGTCGTCGCGATCTCGAGCACGCGTTTGCGGCCATAGGAAAGATCGGCTGCGGTCGCGTTGCGCTCCTTTTCGAGACCGACGGAGCGGATCAGCTGGTCGGCCTTGGCGTTCAAGACCTCGAGTGCTGAAAGCGGCTTCCAGAATTGTGTTGCAAGATTGTTCGGTCGCTGCAGGGCCACACGCACATTGTCTAGCACTGTCAGGTGCGGGAACACTGCCGAGATCTGGAACGAGCGGACGAGGCCCATGCGGGCGACCTTGTCCGGGGCGGTGTTGGTGATGTCTTCCCCGAGCAGCGTGATCGTGCCATGCGTCGGCTGCAGGAACTTGGTCAGCAGGTTGAACACGGTGGTCTTGCCGGCCCCGTTCGGGCCGATCAGCGCATGCACACGGGCATGGTGGACGTCGAGATCGACATCCTTGACGGCGGTGAAGCCGCCGAAGTCACGGCGGAGACCGCGGGCGGACAAAACCACCCGCGGCGCTCCATTCTGCGAAGACAGGGTCACGGTCATTGCGATCCGGCCGATCAGGACTTCACGAGTTCGCAGCCGCTCTTGGCCGGATCCATGAAGGCATCCTTGCCGGGAATGGTCGCGAGAACCTTGAAATAGTCCCAGGGCTCCTTGCTTTCTTCCGGCTTCTTGACCTCGAGCAGGTACATGTCGTGGATCATCCGTCCGTTCGGCGCGACCGTGCCGTTTTGAGCGAAAACGTCATTGACCGGTAGGGCATGCAGTTCCTTGGCGACCGCATCGGCGTCGTCGCTGCCGGCCTTCTCGATAGCCTTCAGATATTGCAGCACGGCCGAATAGGTGCCGGCATGCGTCATGTTCGGCATCTTGCCGGTGCGCTCCATGAAGCGCTTGCCGAATTTCGCTGTTTCTTCGTTGCGGTTCCAGTAGAAGCCCTCCGTGAGCGTCAGCCCCTGCGCGGCTTCGAGCCCGAGGCCGTGGACCTCGGCGAGCGTGAAGAGCAGGGCCGCCAGACGCTGGCCGCCCTGGACAATGCCGAACTCGGCGGCCTGCTTGATGGCGTTCGAGGTGTCGAGGCCGGCATTGGCAAGGCCGATCACCTTGGCGCCGGAGGACTGCGCCTGCAGCAGGAAGGAGGAGAAATCGGTGGTTGCCAGCGGATGGCGGACGGCGCCGACGACCGAGCCGCCGTTTTCCTTGACATAGTTGGCGGTGTTTTCTTCGAGCGAATAGCCGAAGGCGTAGTCGGCCGTCAGGAAGAACCAGCTGTCACCGCCCTGCTTCACAAGCGCCCCGCCCGTTCCGACCGCAAGCGAGTGGGTGTCATAGGCCCAATGGAAGCCATAGGGGCTGCATTGCTTGCCGGTGAGCTCAGTCGTTGCCGCTCCGGTGACGATGTCGATCTTCTTCTTCTCCTTGGAGATCGCCTGAACCGCGAGCGCCACTGACGACGTGGTCAATTCCATGATGCTGTCGACCTGCTCGGTGTCGTACCATTGCCGGGCGATGTTGGACGCGATGTCAGGCTTGTTCTGATGGTCGGCCGTGACCACCTCGACCGGCACGCCCAGCACCTTGCCGCCGAAATCCTCGACCGCCATCAGCGCCGCCTCGTAAGAGGACTTGCCGCCGAAATCGGCGTAGACGCCGGACTGGTCGTTGAGAATGCCGATCTTGACCCTACCGTCGGACGCGTCGGCGAGTGCCACAGTGCTGCTCGCGAGCAACATTGCAAGCGTGGCGATCAGTTTCTTGTGCATCATGTCTCCTCCCAGGACTGTCAGAATACGGTGGGCGAATCATCGCGAAAACGCGCGACGGCTCCGATATGCCTTTCGGCGATATCGGCAGGGAATTCGATCCGCTTGTCTCTGTTCAAAATTGGCCAGACATGCTCCTCAGATGTCGGCTCAATGATTACAATCCCGAAAATTTTGCTTGGATGCAAGCGGGCCGAACCGTAAATTGCAAACAGGGTCTGTTCATTTTCGAACAGAGGGGGCGAATGTGAATCCGAATTTCACCTGGGACGACCTGCAATTCTTCCTTGCTGTCGCTAGAACCGGACAACTGTCGACCGCAGCGCGACGACTGAGGACCAGCCATGCCACGGTGTCGCGCAGGATCGATCGGTTGGAGTTCGCGCTTAAGGTCCGGCTCTTCGAGCGCAATCCGCGTGGTTACGTGTTGACGACCATAGGGCAACGTTTCGTCGAGACGGCCGAGCGCATCGAGCGGGAGACAGAGCAGCTCCAGCTCGACATCAGCGACGGCATGACCTCACAACGCGGTGTCGTACGGCTTTCCACGCTGGAAGGCTTCGGCAATTTCTTTCTGTCGGATCGGCTCGGCACCTTCGCCAACAGCTATCCGAATATCTCGCTCGAACTCGTGGCGATCCAGCAAATCATGTCGCTGTCGCGCAAGGAGGCGGATATCGCCGTCGCACTCGCGGCGCCCAAGGCTGGCCCCTACCATTCGGAGGTGCTGACGCCTTATACGCTGCATGTCTATGGCGCGCGCAGCTATCTCGCCACGCATCCGCTCATCCGCAGCCGCAACGATCTCGGCTCCCACCGTTTCGTCGGCTATATCGAGGACATGATCTTCACGCCGGGGCTCGACTATCTCGGCGAAGTCCAGCCGGGACTTCGCGCCCATTTCCAGAGCTCGAGCATCCTGACGCAGTTGAAGGCCGTGCGACAGGGATTGGGCCTCT